>JAZQRG010000240.1:0-2027 GCA_045629445.1 Mycetocola sp.
CATAGGATTCCGCCTGCTGGCGCGCATTCTTCATCATCACGTCCCATCCCTTCGCGATGCTGCGCCTGCCGAGAGCGGCAGGCTCGTCGGCGAGCATTGAGAGCTGGCCGGGAAGGGCGTTCTTCTTGCCCGGCAGGCGGGATTGCTTGGCTTCGAGAATGAAGGCGTTTTTCCTATAGAGTTCGATGCGCTTGGGGGCCGTCGTTCCGTCGCTGTCGCGTGGGCGCACGGCGCGCTCGAACACGTAATCGTTCAGCTCACGCTCCGTGCCCGCAGGGTCAGGGCGGCGCACCTCGAGAACGTCGCAGAGCTCGGAGAGAAACATCTGGTAGTTGGCACGCTCCGCGCCGCCTTCGCGGGCAGTCCAGCGGCTGATGAAATTCTCGACTGGAGAGGGATTCAAGACAGGGGACTGCATAGCTTGCAAACGTCATAACGTGGCTTTGCAAGCAGTAGTTATTTTGCAACCTAGAGTCAAATATACAAATGTTGCAATTTACAGTTGTGGTAATATCCCATACGGCCTTCAGGTCCCCGACCGAGGGCGCCACCGAGGGTGGCGCTCTTCCATCGAGATCTTGAAAAAGAGCAATGCTCAAAAGGCTTCATAAGGATGCGCTCATGACGCATGAATTGGCGGTCGTGCAGGAGTTCACGCCGCCGGCTGGCACTTCTGGCTGACGCTTGGAGAGATGCCGAAGGGGGCGTATGAGGCCCTCCTCGTGGGAGGCCAGCTGGCAAGCCAATTGATCTTTAGCTGGGGAGCAGGGCCGCTCAGGCGGTAAAGGCCGTCGGCCCTTTGAGGTAAAGCGCAACACGGTCGAGCTCGACCGTGGTCACGACGCACTCGACCTTTTCCGCCTTGTCGGCACGCGCGGGCTCATCCTGAGAAGCGATGGCTTCCTCAGGAGCAACGGCTTCATTCACGGCGTCGTGGACGATGTGCGAGACCTTGTCCCGCATATCGTCCTTACTTCGGTTATTAGGAGAGCGTGGAGACATGGCATCCTCCGTATCGTTATCAATGCGAGTGTTTGCCTGCTCGGTGTCGCAAATAGGGCACCGGTACAGTGTCGTTGATGCCAAACACACCTAATCCTAACGCAAGTCTGTGATCGACCTCACAATCACAAAGACTTGAGCGGGGGCGGAATCGGAATGTCAGGGATAAGTTCGGCGAACTGTCCGGTTGCGTTTTCAAGCTTACGTGCAGCTGCGCCCCATGGCATTCAAACCCTCGTCGAGGAGATCAGCCAGGTTGGGGATGCCGATCAGCCAGTCGGCGGTCGAGGTCGAGCTTGCTTCTTCCCGCTCTCGGGCAAGGCGAACGGCATCGCCCCACTCTTCCGGTTCCATGTCGCCCCGACCGATATAAACCAATGCGATCAGATCGGCGCGCTCATCATCATTGAGGCCAGTGATCACGTCGCGAACCTCTTCTTCCGTGGCATCGTCGGGCGAGGCGGTGAGAGCGTCGACGGCACCGTCATCAATGGGGTTGGAGCCTGAGTCCGGATCGGTCAGACCTTCCTTCACATCGATAGCCCTAGCCCGCAGAATGAGTTCGCATACCTTGTCCAGCGCGATGTCCATCGAAATCCTCTTCGCAAACGCTCTTCGTCCAATCTTGTGACAAGGAAAACCATTCAGAGGGCTTTCGGTTCGGCTTTAGCGGCCTTACCCGCATTGTCATATCAGTTCCCCGGTCTCGATTGCCCAATCCTGGCGTTAAGGGGAGGCGGCTGTTAGAGTTAGTCGGCAGGGAAAGGTCTTCATGCGCCGCTTTTTAATGTCTTGGCTGATCGCAGCTTTGCTGTGCGCCGCAACGGCTACAGGGATCTCGGCGCAACCGAGCCGTTTTGCTCTTCAGCCGCAAAGGCCGGGGCAGGCGGATGTCTATGTCCTTTCCTTCGGCTTGTGGGGCTCACAGAGCGTGTTCGAGAGCGAGGCGAAGGGCGCCGCGCGCATTCTCGAAACGCAGCTGGGCGCGAAGGGCCGCACGATCGTTCGCTTCAACACCAAGCGCC
>JAZQRG010000241.1:0-1839 GCA_045629445.1 Mycetocola sp.
GCGATGGAGAACGTGGTGAGCGCTCCACGCGTGATCAGCAGTTGCTTGCCGATCGCGACGATATCGATGAGCTTGGTCGGGTCGGAGTCGAGGTCAACCATGTTGCCCGCCTCTTTCGCTGCCGATGTGCCCGTGTTCATCGCGACACCGACGTCGGCCTGTGCCAGCGCCGGGGCGTCATTGGTGCCGTCACCGGTCATAGCGACGAGGTTGCCACCCGCCTGTTCCTTCTTGATGAGCTCCATCTTGTCTTCGGGGGTTGCCTCGGCCAGGAAGTCGTCGACTCCGGCTTCCGCGGCGATCGCTTTCGCCGTCAACGGGTTATCGCCCGTGATCATCACCGTGCGGATGCCCATGGCGCGGAGTTCGGCAAATCGCTCGGCCAGTCCGTCCTTGACGACGTCCTTCAGGTGAACCACGCCGAGGATCGTGGCATCCCCTTCCGGAGATTTCACAGCGACAACGAGCGGGGTTCCACCGGACTGTGAGATCCGTTCGACCTGCTCATCGAGGTCGGCAAGAACCGAACTCGCCACGCGGCGTTTCTGCTCGACCCACGCGATGACCGCCGAGCTTGCGCCCTTCCGGATCTGGGTACCGTCCGGCTGGTCGATCCCGGACATTCTGGTCTGTGCAGTGAACGGAACGATGTCACCGACGGCAAAGTCACCGACGTGAACGCCCTGCTCACCCGCGAGGTCGACGATCGATTTGCCCTCGGGTGTCGGGTCGGCGAGGGACGACAGGGCTGCCGCCTTCACGAGGTCAGCGTCCTGAACGCCGGCGAGCCGAACGAACTCGGATGCCTGCCTGTTGCCGTAGGTGATCGTCCCGGTCTTGTCGAGCAGGAGCGTTGTCACGTCTCCCGCTGCTTCAACGGCGCGCCCCGACATGGCGAGCACGTTGTGCTGCACGAGCCGGTCCATGCCGGCAATGCCGATCGCCGACAGCAAGGCGCCGATGGTGGTGGGGATGAGACAGATCAGCAGTGCGATAAGGACGGGGACGCTGACCTCGGCCGACACGGACGACGCGATCGGGTTGAGGGTGAGGGTGACGATGAGGAAGATGATCGACAGGCTCGACAACAGGACGTTGAGGGCGATCTCGTTCGGAGTCTTCTGCCGGGACGCGCCCTCGACGAGTCCGATCATGCGGTCGACGAAGGTTTCACCCGGCTTGGACGTGATCCGAATGACGATGCGGTCGGACAGGACCCGGGTACCACCGGTGACCGCGCTGCGGTCACCGCCGGATTCGCGAACAACGGGAGCGGATTCGCCGGTGATCGCTGACTCGTCGATGGAGGCGATGCCCCAGACAATGTCACCGTCGCCCGGCACGAGCTCGCCCGCCGTGACAACGACCACGTCACCGAGAGTCAGCTCGGCCGACGAGATCTCCTCGATTGCCGCAGCCGAGGCGTCGGGGTCGGTCACACCGTCGTACGCGCTCACCCGGGAGGCGATCGTGCTCGTTCTCGTCTTCCGCAGGCTGTCGGCCTGTGCTTTACCGCGGCCTTCGGCCACGGACTCGGCCAGGTTCGCGAACAGGACGGTCAGCCAGAGCCAGACAGCGATTCCCCACGTGAACGTGGCCGGGATGGCCGATCCACCCGAGGACTCGGGGCCGCCAAGGAACGGTTCCGCGATTGCAATGGCCGTTGTGAGCACGGCCCCAACCTCGACGATGAACATGACGGGGTTGCGCCACATGATTCGTGGGTCGAGCTTGCGGAATGCCCCTGGCACCGCTTCCACGAGCGCGGCCGGTCCGAACGGAGCATTCGTTGTGTCGGAGGGTTTCTGCTCGGAGGCATTCCGAGACGGTGATGGTGCG
>JAZQRG010000242.1:0-2969 GCA_045629445.1 Mycetocola sp.
GCTTTCTCAAGCCGATAGTCGAGGTGGTCGATGACGATCACCCGGCCAGCCCCCATGAGCCAGGCGGACTTCGCCGCGAACAGGCCGACGGGACCTGCTCCGAACACGGCGACGGTCTGACCTTCGCTGATGTCGCCGAGCTGCGCACCGAAGTAACCCGTCGCGAGTGCGTCGGTGCACATGAGGGCGTCTTCGTCCTCGAGCCAGTCGGGAATGACGGAAGGGCCGACATCCGCGAACGGGACGCGGACGTACTCCGACTGGCCGCCGTCATATCCGCCGCAGGTGTGTGAGTAGCCGTAGATTCCGCCAACGGCCGTTGCGTTCGGGTTGACGTTGTGGCAGTTGGAGTAGAGCCCGCGCACACAGAAGTAGCAGGAGCCGCAGTAGATGTTGAACGGCACCATAACCCGGTCACCAACCTTGAGGTTCTGGACCGACGAACCGACCTGCTCGACGACGCCGATGAACTCGTGCCCGAAGGTCATCCCGACCCGGGTGTCGGGCATCATGCCGTGATAGAGGTGCAGGTCTGAGCCGCAGATCGCGGCGAGCGTGACCCGGACAATGGCGTCATTCGGATGCTCGATCGGCGGCATCTCTTTCTCCTCGACCCGCACCTTGTACGGTCCGCGGTACACCATCGCTCGCATCAGATCTCCCATCTCTCGTTGATGACAGTTAGGGTCACATCACCCGGCGGAGACCGACAGGGGGTTGAACCGGCTGGCGGAGGGGGATATAGGCACGTCTGGCCACCCGGGCCGGCGAGCGGCGAAGTTCCGCGCTGGCGCCCATGGGCGCCCGACCACACCCTCAGCGCGGAACTCCGCCGCGCGCCTCGTAAGTGGCGCCCGACCACACCCTCGGCACACGATGCCGTCGTCCGCCTCGTGGCTGCAGGGGCTGGCGCGCGGTCTCCTGCTCGCCGTGCGCACTGCGACGGTGCCCGCGCTCGCTAGGCTTTTGCTCATGAGCCGGTTCGGACCCCTTGAAGCCCGCGGAGACACCCTTGTCCTCGGGGATGCGGGCGGCCACCACGCCGAACTGACGGCATCCGCTCTTGTGCTCCGTGAATTTCAGGAAGAGCCCATCTCGATCGACTGGTCGCGGGTCGAGAGTGTGACACTCACCGTTCCTGAAACGCGGTTTCGGCTGCCCGGTCTGGCAACGACCGTCGGGCTGGCGGTTCTCGGGTCGGTCACGGGCGACATGGGTGTCGGGGCGGAGATCGACGACGGCACACTGCACGTCGCGGTTGCCGGCGCCGACCCGATCGAGATGCCGATCACCCGCCACCACGTCGGCGGCTACTGGGCGAAGAGTGTGCGGGCGTCGACCGCCTTGCTGAACCGGCTCGGCAGCGACCCCGGCGCACGCCAGCTCCTCGACAACCCCGAGCGGGTTGTGAAACTGCTCGCGTCAGGACGATGACGGATGCCGCGGGCTGACAGCGAGGACGCCGTCGCTGAGATCCGTGCACTTCTCGATCGCGCCGTTGAGCGGTTGAGCGCCGCCGGTGCCCGTGATGAGGCGCTCGCCGAGTGGATTCCCGAGCACCGGGTGCTGCTGATCATGCGTCCGCCCGTGCTGCGTTCGCTCGGGAGGGTGTGGCGACTGGGAGTCTTCCTGCTCGGGTCAGACGGCACCCTCTACGAGACCGGACTCACGACGCGCGCTCTGGAGCCCGGGCGCCCGGCCTACCAGTCGCAGTCGGCCGAGCAGCGCCGGGCCTACCGCGCGGCCGCGAACCGGGGCCGTTTTGCTCACGGGGAGACGGTGAACTTCGACGCGACGGAGGTCGTGCTCGACGCGGACGCGCTCGCGACCTCGACTGGTCGACTCTTTCTCAACGGCGATAAGCCGTTCGTGCGTTGGAGCAACGCCGGCGCGGATGCCATCGACCTCGCGGCGTACCTTGAGGACCGGGTGCAGCTGCTGGTGGAGCCGCCGGGCGGAGCCTGAGCCGTCGGCGCCGATACCGCAGCCTCTCGCGCGTCGGCAGAAGGAAAAAGCGCCCGCACGAGGACGAGAACCCGGGTTTTATCCTTCTGTGGGCCCGATTTCCTTATCTCGGGGCGCTTAGGCGACCGCCCGCGTCACCAACTCGGCGATCCGTTTCTCATCCGCACGGGTCAGCGACGTGATCGCGAATGCTGTCGGCCACATGGTGCCGTCATCGAGCGCGGCGCCGTCGTTGAATCCGAGCGTGGCGTATCGCGTGGAGAACTTGTCCGCCGGCTGCAGGAAGCAGATCACAGTCCCGCCCCTGCTGTACGCCGGCATGCCGTACCACGTCTTGGGCAGCAGCTCCGGGGCGTTCTCGGTGATGATCGCGTGCACGCGCTCGGCAATGGCCCGATCGGAGTCGGACATCTCAGCGATCTTCGAGAGCAGCTCAGCCTCACCCTTCTCCCGCGCCTTCGCATCGCGCTCATCGCGTCTCGCCTCAGCCTTGAGTTCGCGTGCGCGTTCCTTCATCGCCTCCCGCTCTTCGGCGGAGAAGCCCTCATTTTTGGTGGTCGCCGCGTCCTTCTTCCCGGTGCTGGTCATGGTGCATCCTTCTTTCTTTCGTGAACGGATGCCTTCAGGCTAAGAACCGCAGGCGGCATCCGCTTCTCGAATTCTGACCGATCAGAAAGCCGCGTCGAATAGGCTGGGCGGATCACGCCGCACACCGCAGTCGGCCATCCCCTCTTACACTTCGATAGGCGACGCCTGTGTCATCTTCAACGACCACACCGACTGTTACAACGGCCTTCCCCTGGATCGGCCTGCTCACGCTGGCCGGGGCGATCTTCGTCTCGGTGACGAGCGAGTTCCTGCCAACGGGCCTCCTGCCCGAGATGGCGGCAGAGCTCAACGTCGGCCTGTCGACCGCGGGATTCCTCGTGACCGTCTTCGCCGGAACCGTGGTGATCGCCACGACCCCCCTTGCCGCGCTCACCCGGAGATACTCGCGCAAGAGC
>JAZQRG010000243.1:0-3958 GCA_045629445.1 Mycetocola sp.
CCCGAGAGCGTGCCCACCGGGCGATGCACACTGTCGCCCCGAAGCAGGAATCGCGCGAGCCGATTGCGCAGGATGCCGGGAGCAACGGTCGGCGCCGCCGACTGCACGTTCTCGAGCATGCTGGCGTCCTCGTCGAGTCCATCGAGACGCTGCGGCAGGTAGCCGACCCGCTCGGTGAGCCGGCGGGCGTCGACCACGGGCGCGTCCGTTTGCCCATCACGGGGCGGGGGGCCGGAGACGAGTCGCTCGAGCAGCGTCGTCTTACCGACGCCGTTCGGCCCGACAATCGCGATTCTCTCCGGACCCTGCACCATCACCGTGCGATTAACGGCGATGAGTTCAGCAATCCGCCGGGACTGCGGAACATCCGGATCCGGAAGATCAACCAGAATCCGGACGTCCTCGCGCACCCGGGCCTCCGCAGCGTCAAGCAGCGACTGCGCAGACAAGACATCTGCATCCATGCCCGCCCGAAGCTTCGCCGCCGACACCTGCGCCTGGGACCGTCGATTGTTCATCACGATCTTCGGCGCACGTTTGTTGTCGTGTGCCTTCTGGCCCATCTGGGCACGCCGGGCAAGCTTCGTTTCCGTCTCGATGCGCTGCTTCTTCTCGACCTTCACCGCCTGCTCAGCGGCGCGCGCAGCGTGGATGGCTGCGGCCTGCTCGGTCGCACGGTGTGCGCGCCATTCGCTGAACGGGCCGCCGAAGACGGAAAGCTCCCCAGCATAGAGTTCGGCAGTGTTGTCCATCTGCTCGAGCAGCGTGACGTCGTGGCTCACCACGATAAGGGTTCCCGGCCACGACGCGACCAGACCGGCCAGCCGCGTGCGGGCATCCCGATCGAGGTTGTTCGTCGGTTCATCGAGAAGCGTGATCGGTGTGCGCCGCAGCCGGAGTCCGGTGGTGGCGACGAGCATCGCTTCACCACCCGAGATCCGGTCGACGCTCCTCGCGAGATCGGCTGCGGTGAGGCCGATTTCGTCGAGGGCTTCGTGCGCCCGCGCTTCGATGTCCCAGTCGTCGCCGAGAACATCGAAGTTGTGCTCGGCGACGTCGCCGGACTCGATCGCGCGCAACGCAGTGAGTTTGTCGCTGATGCCAAGGAGGTCGGCGACCGTCGCCTCGACGTTCAGGGTGAGGGTCTGCGGCAGGTAGCCGACATCGCCCGCCGTTGCGATGCGCCCCGATGTCGGGGTGAGCTCGCCCGCGAGCAGACGCAGCAAGGTCGACTTGCCCGACCCGTTGGCGCCGACGAGGCCGGTGCGCCCCGACTGGAAGGACCCGGAAATGCCAGAGAGGGCGATCTCTCCATTGGGCCAGTGGTAACCGAGATCGGTGAGGGTAACTGTGGAAGTGGTGTGCGTAAACATGAAGCTCCGGGATAGTCAGCGGTCGCGCTGAACACCGGAGCCGAATGTGGCGAATCGACGGTTGTCAGCGCGCGGGAAGCGGCGCGGAACCGAAGATGTCCACAGCAATACCTAACGTCAGGAACAGAAGTAGAAATCTTTGCACGGGATTGTCCCGATCGCAAGCGAATCGCGCTTAGTCGGGAACGGCATCCGTTTCGGCCGGAACATTCGCACCGGACGGACGGACTGTGTCCTTCCCGTTCTCGCTCTCGCCCGGACGGTCGAGCGGGTGCGCGATCTCATCCGCCGGGAGACGCGCGGCCAGAATCGCGATGATCGCGAGGAACACCGGAACCGCACCCGCAACGAGAAAGGCCGGGGCCAGCCCGATGCTCTCACCGATCGGGCCGGCGACGGCCATCGAAACCGGCATCAGTGCGAGAGAGACGAAGAAGTCCAGGCTCGACACGCGGCCGAGCAGCGCCGGTGGCACCCGACGCTGAAGTAGCGTGCCCCAGATCACGTTCGCCGCGTTGAAGGTGAACCCGGTGACAAACACCGCGACCACCATCACAAGCAGTTCCGAGGTGTAACCGATCACCACGAGCGGGAGACAGCCGGCACCCCAGAACAGGATCATGACGGTCAGATACCGCCGCGGCAGCCTCATCGACGCGACGACAAACGACCCGATCGCCCCACCGACGCCGAACGCGCCGAGCACGAGCGCGAATGCCCCGGCGCCTCCCCCGGTTTGGTCGCGCACAGCGAAGGGCAGCAGCACCTCGAGCGGCCCCATGATGAGCAGGATGAGCAGACAGGCGAAGAGCAGTGTGGAAAGCAGCCACGGGGTCTTCACGAAGTAGAGGAATCCTTCCCGAAGGTCGCTGAACAGTGCGACGAGCGGATGCTGCGCTTCGCCCGGTTCCCTCCGGACCGGCGTCGGCCGCACGAACAGCAGCCCGCACACGGCGAGCACCTGCAAGCCGGCGACCACCGCGAACGCGACGGCCGGGGATGCGAGCGCGATGATGCCGCTCGCAGCGGCAGGGCCAGCAGCCTGCATGACGGTGGGGCGAAGCATCCCCTCGATTCCATTGGCGGCAAGGAGGTCTTCGGGCGGGAGAATCGACGGCAGCAGCGCCGAGTATGCCGGGTAGAAGAAAGCGTCGGCAACGCCGAGCACGAACGCGGTGACGGCCAGGTGCCAGAACTCGAGGGCGCCGCTCAGCGCGAGCGCTGCGGCGGCGGCGATGACCAGCGTCTTGGTGGTTTCGACGACGAGGAGAATGTTGCGCTGCGGTACCCGGTCGGCGAGCACACCAGCGAACAGGATGGCGACGAGCATGCCGACCGCGCCGCCGGTCGCGACGAAGGAAAGCTCGACCGGCCCGCCGCCGAGCTCGATGACCTGCCACACAATCGCGACGAGCCACATCCCGGTGCCCAGCATCGAGAGGACAAGGGGAATCGCGAGCAGGCGATACTGGCCGATGCGGAACGGCTGGAGCGCGCGAGGCAACCGCATACGGCGTCGAAGAGCGGCCCTGTGTGGGCGTCGGTCGGACACGTGGCCATGCTAAGCCGGGCTACCGACACGCGAAAAGAGCGAAACCGCCACTCACACCATCGTCAGCGCCATTCCCGGATTCTTCAGGATCGTGCCGACGTCGACGAGGAAGCGCGACCCCTGTTCACCATCGACGAGCCGGTGGTCGAACGACAGGCTCAACGTCATCACCTCGCGCAGCGCGATCTCGCCACGGTGCTCCCACGGCATCCGCCGAACCGCCCCCAGTGCCAGGATCACCGCTTCGCCGGGGTTGAGAATCGGGGTGCCCGCGTCGACACCGAAGACGCCGACGTTGGTGATCGTGAGAGTCCCGCCGCTGAGACTCTGCGGACTGGTCGTGCCGGCGCGCGCGTTCTCGATGAGCCCGTCGAGCGCGTCGCGCAGCTCGGCGAGAGTCAGGGTGTCTGCGTCCTTGATGTTCGGCACGATGAGCCCCCGCCCGGTCGCCGCCGCGATACCGAGGTGAACGGCACCGAGTTCCACGATTTCCTGAGCCGCCGCCGTGCCTTCAGACTTCTCCTGCGCCAACACGGGCGTGGTCACCGCAGCGAAGCTAACGGCGAGCAATCCGACAGCTCTCATTTGTGACATCTCGTTACCGGGAGCTATTCGAGACTTCCTCCCCAGTAAGGTCGCTGTTATCGCGCCAAATACTTTGTCCTCGATCAATCTTCGCTGCGTTTCCGGTTGCTTTTGCGGAATTTCTCGCGTCGATTCTGAAATCGGCAACCTTCAGCCCCCTGCGCGCTGTTGGTCGCGCGTGAGGCCACGTAATGATGGTTTCTGGGAGACTACCCAGGCACTTTCGGCGCTGGCTGACGCTCGGCTTCGCTGCCCTAGCTCCCGTCGCTTTCTCAGCAGAAGCCCGAGCTCAGTCCGCCACGCCCGTATCGTTCGAGGAGGCGACCAGCCGTCTGCACGAAAGCTCGAGCGTCAGGCGCGCGGGGGACGCCAACATAACCGCCGCGCGAGAGGAAGCGTTGGCGGTGGCCAATCTTCACAGGCCGACGATCGCGATTGACGCGCAGAT
>JAZQRG010000244.1:0-13713 GCA_045629445.1 Mycetocola sp.
GCCTCAGCAGCGCCATCGGACGCCGGTAGCGGGTCGGTGATGCGCTTGTTCGACAGGAGCTGGTCAATGGCGACATCCACAGAGTCGCCATCGTTCGGGTCAGCATTCTGGTCACCGACGATCACAAAGCTCTCGCTCGGGGAGAGTCCGCGCCTGTGCCCCGCGTCATCGACGATGTACTTCGAGGCGCCCGGGGTGACATAGTCAGCCCAGAATCGGATCTCGTCGTGGTTGCGGCGACCGTTGCGGTCTTCCTCACCGTCGAACGTCGGTGGAGTCGGGTGCGATGCGAGTACGTGCACAGTCTCGCGGCCGATTCTGACCGGGACGTCCCAGTGCGACTTGCTCGACAGCCGAACGACCTCGAGCTCCTCCGGCGTGAACCAGTCCGCGGGCTCCGGCGTGGCTGGGTTATCGGGCAACAGTGCTCCCGGCATGTCCTTCCACAGGAAGTTCTGGAACGTGCGCACCTTCTCGGTCGCGATCGGGTACTTCGACAGAATCGCCATTCCGTACTGGCCTTCAAAGGCGCCAAAGCCGAACGCGTCGTCGCCGCCGCCAACCTGCCCATCGTTGTTGAGGTCGAATCCGCTCGGGATGCCGGTGTTGGACGGTGCGGCGTAGGCATACGGATAGTCGACGGGGGCCGCTCCGCCCTGGCTCACCGCGAGATAGTTGTCCCGAAAAAGGTCGACAGCACCGAGATCCGGCACATAGTCGAACTCATTGAGCAGCACGACATCGGGGTTGGCGCGCTGGATGACCTCGGCGACGGTGCGCGCCTGCTGGTCGTCACCCGAACTCAGGTCGGCTTCGAGCTCCCCCGCTGCAGCTCGGTTGAGCGAGAGGTTGTACGTCGCGAACCGCACGTCCCGCTGCTTGTGGTTGCCAGCGACAGCGGGTGATGCGCCGAGCGTTGCTGCCGCGATGCCCCCAAGAAGAACTGCTGCGAGCGTGGTTCGGAGTGGTTTCTTCGTTGTCATGGTTCTCCTGCTGATGCGAATGAGGTTCAGGACGGTGTGCGTCCAACCTATTCGCGCCCGGTGACGAAGAGAAGAACAAAGGATGACGGATGCTGCACACGATGCATTCGCGCAGCTCCCGAACCGGAACCTGGCTACTACCGCGCGGTCGCCGACGGTCTACCGACGAACGGGCCCGGACGGCGCTCTTCGCCTCGCGGCTACAGGGGCGACCTGAGGGTCAGGACAGCCCCACCAGCCACTCGCCCAAGACCAGCCGCGCGGCCTCCTCCATTGCGGGGCCGTGCTTGTCAGCATCGGCCCGGAGCACCCGCGGGTCGATTCCGGCCGCAGCCAGTGCGTCGGCGTGGCCGATGAGCCAGCGCTCGATCGAACGACGGGGAACCTCGACGTGGAACTGCAGCGCGAGCACGTTTGCCCCGTAGAGAAACGCCTGGTTGGCACAGAGGTCGGTCGACGCCAGCCGAACGGCGCCCGCAGCGATCTCGAACCGGTCATTGTGCCAGTGCAGAACCGGCCGGGAATCGAGATGCCGGAGCACAGAATGCGCACCCTCAGCGGTCAGGCTCAACGCCCCGTAACCGATCTCTGTTCCGGCCCCGGCTAAGACATCCGCCCCGAGCGCCCGTGCAATGAGCTGCGCACCGAGGCACACGCCAAGCGTTGCCCCGCCAGCGGCAATCCGCTCGGCCAGGAGTGCAATGATCTGGTCGACGACCGGGTACCGGTCTCCGTCGTGAGCGCCAATCGGTCCGCCAAGGACGACAACGAGGTCCGCTCGACTCACGGCATCGAGGTCGTTCACGCCGGCATCGAGATAACGGATGCTGTATCCATGTTCTTCGAGGATCGGCTCGAGAGTCCCGAGATCTTCAAACGCGAGGAATCGAAGGGCGACGGCTGTTTTCATCGGGCTCCAGGTCGGTCAGCTGCGAAGGTACGAGGCACCATTGGCGTCAAGGATTGCTCCTGAGCACCAGGCCGCCTCCGGGGACGCGAGCCAGTACACGGCGGCGGCGATCTCCTCGGGAGTACCGACCCGGCCAAACGGGCTCTGTGCACGAATCGCGGCACCACTGTCCCCATCGAGTTTGGTCTGCTGCCGCTCGGTGGCGACGAACCCGGGCGCAACACTCGTCACCGAGATCGCGTGGGGAGCGAGGGCGACTGCGAGAGACTGACCGAGCGCGTGCAGCCCGGCCTTGCTTGCCGCGTACGCTGGGTGCTCCGGTTCACCCTTGAACGCCCCGCGTGAACCGACGTTGACGATCGCGCCCGGCACATTCCGATCGATGAGGTGAGTGGCCACCGCCCACGCGAGGTTGGCGGCGCCGAGGAGATTGACGTCGGTCATACTGCGGAACACCGCTGTCCATTCGGCGTAGGACGTCTCGCCGATCACGTGGCGGTTGGCGGCCGTTGGACCCACAGCGGCATTGCAGACGAGCACGTCGACACTGCCCAACTCCTGGATCGCGCGATCCACCACCTGCGCCGCACCGTCCGCCTCTGCGACGTCACCGGCAACGAGCGCGTGTCCACTCCCATCGAGCGAGCGCAACGTCTCTTCGGCCCCGGATCGATCACCGCGATAGTGCACGGCGACCCGGTCGCCCGCCGCCGCAAACCGCCTGGCGACGGCTGCTCCGATCCCGCCGGACGCGCCGGTGACGAGGACAACGCGGGAAGGGCTCTGATCGGCGGGGATCGACAAGGACATCTCCTTCGGACGGGCGGTGTCGCCGAACGCCAGCAATGCCCGACGTTCGAGATCCAAGACTAGGACATGAGTGTCGCCAACCCGTGCGGAGCTCCTCACCCCGGGCGACAAGCGCTGCCCGCAACGTCACTCCACAGTCACGACCGGCACGTCATCGTCCGCGGTCGCAGGCACGGTGACGACCGGTCGCTGCACGAACTCCAGGATTGCGAGGGCGGCTGCGGCGAAGACGAGCGTCCAGAGGGTGAGCCCGATCGTCACCGGCCGCACAAACAGCACGACGGCGGCCGCGACAACAGCAATCAACGCGCGCAGCAGCATCCGTCGTGTGTATATCCACTCGCCCGCGCGCCCCGTGGTGATGCCACGACTCTCTCCCCAGGTTCGAACACTCGCTGCCGCTTCGCTCACCAATCCGCGAAGTCGCCGGGGCACGTCGAACGGCCCGGCAAGCCACGCGACGACAGCAACCACAACCGCGAGCACCAGCACAGCCACGGCAGTTGCCCGCATGTCGCCGGCGACCGTCTCGTAGAGCAAGCGGGTGACGTCAGATGGGAGGACGTCGGGGCTCAGCGCGGAGATGACCGCGACGCCACCGACAACGAACCCGGCGAGTGCCAGCGCCATCGAAAGCGCAAGGGCGACCGCTGCCCAGATCAGCGCGATTGATCTGCGGCGCGCGACAAGCACGCCAGCGGCGAGGAGGAGGATGGCGATCCACGGCAACCACGCCCCCGCTGCCATGGTCACGTCGTAAGCAAGCCGGGCGGACGCAAGGGCGTCGGACTGGGCGATGACAATGGTTCGGTCAACCTCGGGAATGGAACTGGCCAGGTCGATCCCCTGGTCGACCAGCTCCGATTTCACTGCGTCGATGACCGGACCGAGCTGAATCCCAACCACCCCACTGTCATCAATCTGCAACGTGGCGTCCGGGCTGTCGCCCATCGCCCGGAGCAGCTGGGTGTGACTGATCCGGAGTGCAGACGCCCAGACGTTCGAGAATGCTTCCGACTCCACAAAGGTGGTGACGCCGTTCTCGATCAGTGTCTGAACACCTGACGCGGCCGGGCCTTTCAAGAGTTCGAGCGCCTCGGTCGCGCGGGGGCCGGTTCCGAGCTCGGTGACGCCATCGATCACGTCGGACGTGATCTGGGGGATGTCGACCTGCTCATTGATGACCGTAACTGCCTGGTCGGTCACGTAAGCCTGGACGTCCGGGTCATCCGACAGGGGAGCATATGTTGCGACGAACTGGTCGGTGTCGGTGAGGACCATCTTCGACCAGGACGCGACGAGGGCGACGGGAGCGAGCAAGGCACCGGTCACGATGAGTACCGTAGCGAGAAGCGTCCACCCCCACTCTCGCCGCGGCCTGCTCTGCGGCAACACACCTTCCGTGCCCAGCGGCGCCGATACGTCGAGAGTCCGCTCGCGGAGCGTGCTGTTCTCAGCTTCGAGCTCCTGGATCCGCCGCAGCAGGTCACCCTTTGCCAGATCTGCCATGACTCCCTCACCCGTGCAGATTCGTGTGATCCTGTCACTTTGCCCCGGTGAGCACTGCATCCAGATCACCCACGGAGCATGAGATTTCCGAGAAACGACCATCGGCCGCACACTTCGGCACTGCGCGGGGATACCCTGTCGCTCACTATCAGCGGTCTCGAATGGGCGGTAGCGATGTGCACGCGAAGGCTCAACGGGCGGCACCGGAGTCCAGCCTGATGTCCGAGCCGCCGCACCCAGGCGCGCTCAACGAAGCCGACAACGATCTGCCGCCAGCGTCGCTGGTGCGGAAGCTGCTCAGGCTGTCGCTGCCGACCATTGCGATCGGTGTCGTTTCGGCCGTGATCCTTTATGTCGTCGAAGAACTCGCCCACGCGCTCGAACACGGCCTGTGGTCAACGCTCCCCGATGCACTGGGCATCGACCCCGCGTCCGACTGGTGGATCTTCGGGACCCTTAGCGTCATTGGTCTCCTCGTCGGGCTGGTCGTCTGGCTCATGCCTGGCCATGGCGGGCAGGATTCCGCAACGGTGCACCTGCTCGCGCCTCCGCTCCCACTCCGGGCACTCCCCTCCCTGACGATCGTTGCGGTACTCGGTCTGGGCGGCGGCGTCAGCCTGGGACCTGAAGCCGCCATCATCGCCATCAACGCTGGCATCCTCGTTGCCCTCGTTAGGTGGCTCCGACCGACGGAATCGATCGAACTTGTCGTCGTTCTGACCGCAGCCGGCACGATCGGAGCCCTGTTCGGCACGCCGGTTGCTGCGGCCCTCGTGTTCACCGGCATGGTCAGCGTGATGTTCCGCGAGGGAGCCTTGTGGGACAAGCTCTTCCTCCCCCTTCTCGCTGCGTCGTCAGGAGCTGTGACGATGTCACTCTTCGCTGCTCCACAGTTCACTATCGACCTGCCCGCGTATGACACGGTCGCTCCGATCGACCTGCTCAGCGTCTCAGTCGTTGCGATGGTCGCCGCAGCGGTCGGGCTCGCTGCGGCCGCGGTCTTTCCCCGCCTCCACGCGAGTTTCCGCCTCCTGAAAAACCCCGCACTCTACGTCACTCTCGGCGGTGTGCTCCTGGGAATTCTTGGAGCGATCGGCGGGCCGGTCACCCTGTTCAAGGGCTTCACCCAGATGGGCGACCTTGTCGCTGACCGAGCCGATTATTCGACCCTCTCGCTCGTCATGATTGTTGTGGTGAAGGTCCTGGCCCTACTCGTGAGCGCCGCCGCCGGTTTCCGTGGCGGCCGAATCTTCCCCGCCGTCTTCATCGGGGTCGCCATTGGGGTCATCACGAACGCGCTGATCCCATCCGTTCCCCTCGCTGTCGCGACCGCTGGTGGTGTCCTCGGCATGGTGCTCGCCCTCTCGCGCGACGGCTGGATCGCCCTCTTCATCGCCGCAGCGGTCACAGGGAGCATGACCATCCTCCCTGTTATCTGTATCGCCATCCTGCCAACCTGGCTTCTCGTGTCACGAGGGCCGGACATGATCGTGCACCTCTCTCACAACGGTCCGGTTCAGCCGGGCGAAAGGACGACAGATGAGCAACTCTGACGGTTCAGTCCCAGGCACGACCGGGGTGTCGCTCGACGGCAGACAATTCCAGTTCGCCGGTGCGCTTAGTTCAACATTCAACCCGGGCGCATTCGTGACCCTCCTCTCTGCGGGTGGGATGCGGCAACTCGGGCAGGTAGAGGACGTCACCTTCTCGGTCGGCGGCGGCGATATGCAGGGAACGGGGCGAATCCTCGGGGTCATCTCCGGGGACTCCGGCCAGCTCGACCGGCGTCGCTCTGCGCCGTTCAACGCGTCAGTGGTTGTTGCCGCGGATCCGTCGACGGTCGATTCTCTGTACGAATCCTCCGGCGACCTCCTCGACATTGGCTCTTACCTGGGATCCGCCGAACTTCCCGCTCATCTGCTCCCCCAGAGGTTCAATCGGCACACCTTCTGGTGCGGACAGAGCGGTTCGGGGAAGACATACGCGCTCGGAGTGGTCCTCGAGCAGCTCCTATTGCACACAGCACTGCCGATGGTGATCTTTGACCCGAACGGCGACTTTGTTCACCTTCAGGAGCCGAACCTGGCATCGCCAGAGACGGATTCCACCCGCGCACTCCTCGATCGGGATATCCGGGTGCTTCGGCCGTCATCGCCGGATCCAGACTCCCTGCGGGTGAGGTTCGTCGACCTCCCCCTGCACGCCAAGGCCGCAGTGATGCACCTTCACCCCCTCGATGACCGCGACGAGTACACCGAGCTCATTCATCTCGAGGAGGTAGTTGGCGCGATGGACCGGGAAGAGGTCGTCGCCACCCTCAAGAAACGCCAGGGACCAGCGGCCGCCTCCCTGTCCGCCCGCATTGAGAATCTGGGACTCCTGGACTGGGACGTATGGGCCGGTCGGTTCGAAACGGTCACCGACATCATCGACAGCCGGCCGGATGCGACGGTGCTCGACCTCGGCGGGTTCGACAACCCGGACGAATCCCTCGTGGCGGCGATGGCTGTGCTCGACGACCTCTGGGCGCGGCGGGAGCAACGACGGCCGCTGCTGCTCGTCATCGATGAGGCGCACAACCTTGCTTCACCGGATCAGCATGGCCCACTCCACGTAGCTGTGCGCGAACGGCTCATTCAGATAGCGGCCGAGGGACGGAAGTTCGGGCTGTGGCTCCTGCTGTCGACGCAGCGCCCGTCGCGGATCCATCCCAGCATCATTTCGCAATGCGACAACCTCGCTCTGATGAAGATGACCTCCCCGGTCGACCTCGATGAGCTGGCGACAATCTTCGGTTTCGTTCCGAGCGCCATGCTCGCGCGAGCCTCGCGGTTTACCCAGGGCGAGGCACTGTTCGCCGGTGGGTTCACCGCAGCGCCGACCATGGTGAAGATGGGCGCCCGGCTGATGAGAGAAGGCGGAGCCGATGTCGGGGTCCCGGCTCGGGGGAAGCGCCGATGATCACGCCGGGGCATAACGACGCGCAAAAACTGGCGCAGGGTCCGGAGACGGTCCGTCAGCCCCGATCGATCTGGCAGTCCGGATATTGGCTGGTGCTCGCATTCCTCGCCGTCTCATATGTGCTGTGTGCCATCCAGACATCCGCGAATCCGAGCGTCATCGCGCTCCTGTTCCAACTTGTCACCGTGGCGGTGACATTCTGGGTGGCACGCATACGCCCGGCGGTCCGGAAAACAGGCTGGGTCGTGCTTGTCGTTGCCGGCATCGCCGGGGTGATCGTGCAACTGGCCGGTTTCGAAGGACGAGTGCTCGACATCGTTCTGGCATCCGCCTCCATAGCCGCGTATCTCATCGCCCCGGCCGCCATCATCGCCCACCAGGCCAGAAAGACCATGGTCGACGGTCAGACACTTCTCGCCTCGATCGCCGCATACGTCATGGTGGGCATGTTCTTCACCTTCGTCTACAACCTGATCAGCCTGGCGACCTCTGCACCGCTATTCGGCAAGGGAACTGACGATTCGCTGACCAGTCAGCTGTTCTTCTCGTTCACGACGCTGACAACGACCGGCTATGGCAATCTCGTCCCAACCGGAGCACTCGTGCAGACCGTCGCCATCGGCGAGGCGATCACCGGTCAGCTCTTTCTCGTAATCGCGGTCGCCAGGGTGGTCTCGGGCTGGCAGCCCCCACGACACCCCGTCGCGTAACGTCACTCACTATCGGGGTGTTCGCGGATCGGGTTGACGGACACCAGAGTGATATTGAGATTTCCAAACAGCGTCAGGATGCCCTGCAGCCTGGTCTGGTCGGGCACGTGTCCGACCAGGTGGGTCTCACCGCCATCGACCTGGCTGATCCAGAACCCCTCGATGAGTTCCGCCACCGATGGACTCAGTGTGCCCTTGATCACGATCTCGATTCGCTCAGTCATCGCTGTCGCGTCCTCTCACACACTCCACGTTCATGCACTCCACATTGTTGAGTGCGTAGCGGAATGGGGCGTCATCCACCGAGGGTGAACACGAGTGGCCACATCTCCGATGGCCCTTGGCCGCCGGGAATCACTTGTGCGACACTGACCCTTGAACGGAGTGGCAATGAGCATATCCAGCCAACCTCGTACACGTGAACATCTGATCGCCCGACCCGCACTCGTCGCGACCCTCGATGGGGCATTCAAACGGCGGCTCACCCTGATCGCGGCCCAGGCCGGTGCGGGCAAGACGACGCTGCTGCGGCAGTGGGCGGCATCACACCGGAACAGGCGGTTCATCCGCCTCGACATCGACGCCGCCGATGATGATCCGGCGTACTTCACCCGGCGGCTCGTTGCCGCGCTCGCGGTGGCACGCCCCCAAGTCGCGGGGGCCTCCGCCAACACCCCCAGCGCCGGCGACGGGCTCGCTCCTGCTCTCATCGCGCGACTCGCCGCGCTGCTCACGGGCACCCCGGAAACCGTGATTCTCCTGGACGACGTCCACCGGTTCACCAACGTCGCGCTTGTGGCCGACCTTGGCAGACTGATTGAGCGGATGCCACGCACGATCCACGTCGTGATCGCGTCGCGCGTCGACCCGCCGATTGCCCTCAGCAGGCTTCGTCTCAACGACGACCTCCTGGAGCTGCGCTCCGCTCACCTCGCTTTCAACGAACCCGACGCCGCTTGCCTCCTCGAGCGGATCGTCGGCCATGCTCTCGAGCCGGCGCAGGTTCGCGCGCTGTGTGACCGTACCGAGGGGTGGGCTGCAGGACTCCAGCTTGCCGGCCTGCACCTTCGCAACCAGGTCGATGCCGATTCCTTCATTGCAGAATTCAGCGGGAGCGATCGACTCGTTGCCGACTATCTGGGTGAGGAAGTTATCGCCGCCGTCCCCCCTGAACGCAGGCAACTTCTCCTGGAAATGTCGCTGCTCGATGACATGTGCGCCGACCTCGTCGAAGCGGCCGTCGGATCGGCAAACGCACAGCAGACGCTCGAAGACCTCGAGCGAGAGTGCATGTTCCTCGTTCCGCTCGACAATCGCCGCGGCTGGTTCCGATTCCATCACCTCTTTTCTGAGCTGTTGCGCTCCCGTCTGCGGGCGGAGAATCCGGCAGCGGAGCTCCGGATACTGACGGCGGCGGCCGACTGGCATCTGAGCCGGAGCCGCGTTAAGTCGGCCCTTGAGTATCTGCTGCGGGCACAGGCGCGAGACGGCGCAATGGAGGCCATGCTGTCATTAGCAGCGGATGACGCGGCAAACGGGGAAGAAGCCAAGCCGGTAGAACCGTCTAATCGCTCGCTACTGAGAACGGCCCAGATTCACGAGGAGCTCTTCGCCGGCATCCGATACGCATGGGGTGATGAATCGGCAGGGCTCCCTGCCACAGCGGTCGGTCACGACTCCCTCCGACCAGCTCCGCGGCGCGGCTGGGCCTTCGTGGCCGCGCAGGTGCTGTGGCGAGCGCGGCCCGAGATCTCGACGGAGGAGGCGCATCGTCAACTCGCAGCACTGGTGCCCGGAGGGCAGCTCGACGCGGGGACACCCGCTCTTGCCGACATTCTGGTTTCGGGTGGGCGCGCGTACTTCCTTGCCGGAAACACCGATGAGGCCAGGCGCTGGCTCTCCCGGGCTCTCGGAGCGGCAGCATCCGACGCGGCGGGGCGGGTGAGCGCGTTGAGCGCCCTCTCGCTCGTCGAGGCCTGGTGCAGGAACAAAGCGCAGGCTGACGCGCTGATGCGCGACGCCCTCCAGACCGCGCGCCACGCAGGCATGCTCGCGCATCCGGCACTCGCTGACGCCTATCTTGCGTCGGTGCTGACGGCGATCGAGCCTGAGCGCGCAGCAAACGCACCAACGATCGAACTGCCGCACCCGCCAATCGTGCCGAACAACGCACCTCACCTGGTGGCTGGCCCCCGGATGCCTCATCCGCTCGCCGCCGACCAGCACGCCCCGCTCACCATCCACGCGGAGTATGCAACGGATCCGAAGCTCGTGCCGACGGTGCTGTTCGAGCGCGCCGCGGCGTCGATCTCGCTGGGCGACACTGAACCCGCCAGGGAGATCGTCGCCGCCTGGGACGACCTCGTCCGTGACAGCACTCCCCTCTCGGTCGTTCAGAACCACATTCTCCGTGCCAGGCTCGCTGCTGTCGCTGAAACCCCGGACGACGCAATTCGTGAACTCACGTCGGCACTCAGAGTTGCCGAACGTCATGGCCTGATCGAGGTGTTCATTCAGGCCGGTCCGTTAATTCTCCAACGATTGTCGATGATCTCAGGCCCGGAATCGGCCTTCAGCGATCTCATCCGCACGCGTGCACGAATGCGCACGGACACGGCACCACGACCAGCGCCGGTGGATGCCCTGGCCGAGCCGCTCACCGACCGGGAACTCGAGATTCTGGCCTATCTGCCTACCCGGTTCACCAACGTCGAACTTGCTCGCCGGTTCTTCGTCTCGGTGAACACCATCAAGACCCACATCGCGCACATCTACCGCAAGCTGGACGTGACGACCAGGGACAATGCCATCGAACGCGCGCGCGAACTCGGCCTCCTGTGACGCCGGAACCGAACTGCCGGTGCAACCCCCTAGAGCGCTCTGGCATTCAGCGCTCCGTCGTCGCCCCCTCCGTTGACCGCTGCGTCGCCACTCCGCTTTCGGCCCGCGCGCTTCCTGACGGCGCGCTGCTGTCGCGTATCGGCATCCGTCGCCTTCATAATCCCCTTCGCCTCGTCGATGTCGCCAGTGAGTGGTCGCCACGGTGCCCCGTTGGGGTCGGCATCAAGCAGGAACGCCCGCACAAGCAGCGTCATCGGTACGGCAAGCACGGCCCCGACGGGTCCGAGCACCAGCGCCCAGAACAGCACCGAGACGAACGTGAGGGTCTGGTTCAGCGCGACGACATTGCTCACGAGGAGCGGTTGCACGATCGACTGCACGATGACGTTGATGATGCCGTAAATGAGGATGACAGCGATCGCCGTCGGCCACCCACCGATGAGTAGACCGAATACCGTCGGCGGAATGATCGCGAGAAAGTATCCGACGTTCGGAATGTAGCTGCAGATAAAGGAGAGCAGCGCCCAGAGTAGCGGCGCAGGGACGCCGAGGATCAGGAGCGCGATGAAGTTCATCGTGCTCTGCAGCAGGCCAAGGCCGGTCGCCGCGACCATGTAGCGCCGAACACTGACGGTGAAGGAGACCATCGCCCGCACAAACGTCAGGCTCTTCCTGCTGAGTTGAGCGAGAAGGGTCGGCAGGTAGGTCGCATCCATCGCCATCAGCATCACAAGGGTGAGAATCACCACCAGGGAGAAAGCGATTCCCGTCACTCCCCCGAGCAGTCCAGTGACCAGGTCGATCAACTTCGTCGGGTCAAACCCGGCGGCGATCGTTCGCGCTGTCTCAGCCCCCATTCCGTGGCTCGCGAGCCACGCCCCAATGTCCTGCCCGATCTGCTCAATCTGCGGCATGTACTGCGGCAGAAGCGTCGTGAACTGGGCCAGGGCGACCAGGAGTGCTGCAACGAATCCGGCGAGTAACGCAAAGACGATGAGGATCGCGAGAACCGTGGCAACACCCCGAGGAACCCTGATCCGCTCGAGGGCCCCACGAACCGGGTGCGCGCAAATCGTGAGCACGAGCGCGAGCGCAAGGGGTGCTACAACAGACTGAATTGCCGCGAGGCCGAACATCGCGGCGGCGGCCCCGCCGAGACTGAGGAGGATCACCGTCGCATGCGGAAGCATCGGCCGCTCACTGCCGCGGTCTGCCATCCCGGCCGGTGACGTTTCCTCCGCGCCGGGCGATCGAGGATCGCGGCGCCAGAAGCGTAGATTCATCGTTCCATCTCCCACGCGCATCCGCAGCACTGCGTTCCCGACGTATCGGCAACGTAGCACTCGGGTGCCCCGTTCTCCATGGAAACCGACAGCTGCGGAAAATGTCATCCACGGTGGGTGACTTCGGGGGCGGGCGACATGGATTAGGTTTCAGCTGACGCGAGTTCGCCGGGATCGAAGGGGCTGGTTGGCATGAACCTGTTGAGCAATTTCCTGGAAAGCGAACGCTCCACGACTGGTATGGCCACTGTGCCGGAACCAGACAACTACCGCCCGCGAATCGTCCCGCCATCGAGCCCCTCCGACGAAATCTCCAAAGCGCAGGCGCTGCTGGCCGCCGGCTCGATCGACGAGAACGAGTTTGCGGCGATCAAAGCCAGGGCGCTTGCATAGCATCTGTTCGAGGACCGCGACGCGCTAAGCGCGCTCCGCGGTCCCATGACGATGGGTGTGAGGAAGCACATGACAAGCGTCATCGGCCAGATCCTGCCGATTGCCATCGCGGTCGCACTCAGCACGGTGCCGATTATCGCCGCCATCCTCATCCTTCTCTCAGACGCCAGACCGTTTGTGAGTATCGCGCTCCTCATCGGCTGGGCGTGCGGCATGGCCCTCATCCTGACGGCGTTCACGGTCGGGATTGCGCTGATCCCCCCATCAGCGCCGGCCAGGAATGACACAACGGTTGGGGTGACCCGCATTCTGCTCGGCACCGCTCTGCTCATCTACTCGATCCATAAGTGGCGCGGCAGGACGAAAGCCCCGAGCACCCCACCGCGCTGGATGAACGCCATCGGTCGAATCACGACGATCGGCGCACTCGGCTTTGGCGCGGCGCTCGCTCTGCGGCCAAAGAACATCGTGCTCTCGATCGCCGGCGCCATTGTCATCGGCGACGCATCGCTCCCCGTTGGCGACGCGCTGATCGTCATCGTCGTGTTTACCCTCATCGGTGTTTCGACGGTGGCCGCGCCGATCATCGGGCACTTCTCAGCACCGGAGAAAACTCAGCACCCCCTGGACGTCACCCGCGCTCTCATCATTCAGAACGGCGGCACTATCATGCTCGTTGTCACCCTGATGGTGAGCGCGCTGGTCATTGGCTCAGGGCTTGCCATCCTGTAAATGGCGTCGGTGGTCGCCTGCGTCCGGAGCAGCAGCCCCGTAGAGGGCCTGGTCAACCATCGGCACGACAACCGACTCGTCAAACGGAACCTTGAGCACGAGCAACCGGTGGTAGCACGCGCCCCACAGCTGGTCCACGATCACGTCAATGTTCGCGTCGCCCCGCAACTGCCCGCTCTCCTGGGCACTCGACAGTCGAATCCTCGCGAGTTCACGACGTGGAAGCGCGTACGTCTCCGACCAGGCACGGGCCAGATCCGGATCCAACTGGGCAGCTCCGATGATCTCGGCGACGGGGGCTCCTGCTCCGTCGGCGGTGATCCAGCGGACGAACGCGCCCAGCTGGGCGATCAGGTCGGCCCGCAGGTCCCCCGTGTCGGCGAAGTCGAGCACAGGCGCACTGCGGGCGAAGTATGCCTCGGCTGCGAGTGCTCCGGGAGACGGCCACCACTTGTACAGCGTCATCTTGCTCGATCCCGCCGCCGTGGCCACCCGGTCGAAGGTGACAGCTCGCATTCCGTCCGTGAGCAGGATCTGCCCGGCGGCGTCAAGAACATCAGCCCTCACCTCGGCCGCGGGTC
>JAZQRG010000245.1:0-3675 GCA_045629445.1 Mycetocola sp.
GACGTCGCCAACAGTGAGTTGCTCATCGTTGAGGGTGACTCAGCGCTCGGCACGGCGAAGAATGCCCGGGACAGCGAGTACCAGGCGTTGCTCCCGATTCGAGGGAAGATCCTCAACGTCCAGAAGGCATCCGTCTCTGACATGCTGTCGAACAGCGAGTGCGCCTCAATCATCCAGGTGATCGGCGCCGGGTCTGGGCGCAGCTTCGACCTCTCGGCCGCGCGATACGGCAAGGTCATCATCATGAGCGGCGCGGATGTCGATGGTGCGCATATCCGGACGCTCCTGCTTACCCTGTTCTTCCGTTACATGCGCCCGATGATCGCTGAGGGTCGCGTCTTCGCTGCTGTCCCTCCGCTGCACCGGGTCATTGTTGTCAACGCCGGCTCAAAGCCGAACGACACGATCTACACGTACTCGGAGCAGGAGCTCCACGCCGTGCTTGCGAACCTGAAGAAGACGAACAAGCGCTACCTCGAACCGATCCAGCGGTACAAGGGCCTCGGCGAGATGGACGCTGACCAGCTGGCGACAACCACGATGGACCGGAGGCACCGGACGCTGCGCCGAGTGCAGGTACCGGACGCCGAGCAGGCGGCCCAGGTCTTTGAGCTCCTCATGGGCAACGATGTTGCCCCGCGCAAGGAGTTCATCATCGACAGTTCTGACCGGCTCAACCGCGACCGCATTGACGTCTAACCCCGCCGCCCTGGCGAGAACACTCGATACGGTCGAGATCACCCGTTAGAACGGATGATCTCGACCGTAGCGGGTGATCTCGATGCGGCGCTTAGACCGTGATCTCGCGGCCGATGAAGCCGATCACCGAGTCAATCGCCGTTCCAGAGGCGTCACGTTTCGCGCCGAGCTCGGGCAGTACCCGGGCTGACCCATCGGGTCCAACCGCCATCGCGGGTGTCGGACCGACCCACGCGAGTGCGAGCATGTCTTCGCCCTTGAGGAAGGTGTGTGTGCGGACACCACCGGTCGCACGGCCCTTGGCCGGGTACTCGGTGAACGGCGAGACCTTCGCGCGACCGGGGTCGGTACCAGGGATCGTCGCGCTCGATACCGACACCGTTGCGACGGAGACGTCGGCGTTCGGGTCGACGGCACCGAAGAAGACGATGTGGCTGTCAGCGGGAAGGGTCATGCCGGCCATTCCGCCAGCCGGCCTGCCCTGCGGGCGCACAGCAGAGGCGGGGAAGTGCAGCAGCTGTGCCGCCGAGCTGACGAAAACCAGCTCGGCTGACTCGGGTGCCTGCACAGCGCCAACGACCTCGTCCTTGGGTTTGAGGCCGATGACCTCGAAGTCGGGTTTGTTTGGCCAGTCGCCGGGGCTCACGCGCTTCACGACACCCTGGCGTGTGCCGAGTGCGATGGCGTCGGTGCTCTCGAGCGAGACGAGGGCGAGGATGCGCTCAGCCTTGTTCGGAAGCGCCAGATAGTCGCCGATCTTGACCCCTGCACCCATTTGCAGCGAGTTGATGGGAACGACGGGCAGGTCAACCGGGCTGAACTTCACGAGCCGGCCGAGTGACGTCACGGCGCCGATTTCCGAGCGGGACGTCGTGTCAAGCGTCGACAGGATCGCGTCGTGCTTGGTCCGCCTTCGAACCCGGCCGTTCGGCGTGGTTTCTTCGCCGTCGATGCGTTCGCTCAAATCGATGCGGAGGGCACGGCCCGTCGCAGACAGGTAAACCCGGCAAGGCACATCGGCAACCTCGAGCTGCGCTGACTGGCGCTTCGCTGCGGCGGTTGCAATGCTCGGGCGCGCCTCGGTGAGGAGGGTGCGCCTCGGTGTTCCGAAGCGTTCGGCGACATCGGCGAGTTCGACGGAGACCTGCTTGCGGATGAGTGATTCGCTCGACAGCAGCCGTTCGAGTTCCGCGATCTCGGCCTTGAGCTTGTCTCGTTCGGTTTCGAGTTCGATGCGGGAGAAGCGGGTCAGGCGGCGCAGGCGCAGTTCGAGGATGTATTCGGCCTGCAGCTGCGACAGGTCGAAGACCTCGATCAGGCGCGAGCGAGCCTGGTCGGTGTCGTTGCTCGCACGGATGACCTGGATGACCTCGTCGATGTCGACGATCGCAATGAGCATTCCCTCGACCAGGTGCAGTCGTTCCTTGCGGCGGGCAAGTCGGTACGCGGATCGTCGGGTGACGACCTCGATGCGGTGGTCGACGTAGACCTGGAGCAGCTCGCGCAGTCCAAGGGTCTGCGGACCGCCACCGACGAGGGCGACGTTGTTGATGCTGAAGCCGTCTTCGAGCGGTGTGTACCGGTAGAGCTGTTCGAGAACCGCCTCCGGGCTGAAGCCGGTCTTGATACCGACGACGAGGCGGAGCCCGTGCATCCGGTCGGTGAGGTCAGTGACATCCGAAATTCCACTGAGCTTCTTGTTGGTGACGCCGTCCTTGATCTTTTCGATCACACGCTCAGGACCGACGAGGTAGGGGAGTTCGGTGAAGACCAGTCCGGTCTTTCGTGCCGACAGGCTCTCGACCGAGACCTTCGCCCGGGTTTTGAAGCTTCCGCGGCCGGTCGCGTATGCATCTTTGATGCCGGCGAGGCCGACGATCGTGCCGCCAGTGGGAAGGTCGGGGCCAGGTACGAACTCCATCAGCTCGTCGAGGGTCGCGTCAGGGTGGGCGAGCAGGTGCCGAGCCGCACCGACGACCTCGATGAGGTTGTGCGGCACCATGTTCGTTGCCATGCCGACGGCGATACCGCTCGCGCCGTTGACGAGGAGGTTGGGGAAGGCGGCGGGGAGCACCTCGGGCTGGGTGAGCTGGTTGTCGTAGTTCGGGATGAAGTTGACGACGTCTTCATCGAGGCCGTCGGTCATCGCGAGCGCAGCGGCATCCAGTCGCGCTTCGGTGTACCTCGCCGCAGCGGGACCGTCGTCGAGTGAGCCGAAGTTGCCGTGGCCGTCGATGAGCGGAACGCGCATGGTGAACGGCTGGGCCAGTCGAACGAGGGCGTCGTAAATCGCGCTGTCACCGTGCGGGTGGAGCTTACCCATCACCTCGCCCGTGACCCTGGCGCTCTTCACGTGGCCGCGTTCGGGTCGGAGGCCCATCTCGGTCATCATGTAGAGGATGCGGCGCTGGACGGGCTTGAGACCGTCACGGGCGTCAGGCAGGGCCCGGGAATAGATCACCGAATAGGCGTACTCAAGGAATGAGCCCTGCATTTCGGTGGAGACGTCGACGTCCTGGATGCGTTCGGTGAACGCCTCGGGAGGTGTAGGGGTTTTCTTCGGGGTCATTCGGCGTTTCTCGGGCAGGATCAGGAAGGATGGCGGATGCCTGTCGGGCGGCAGCCGCGTCGGCGACTCTATGCCAGACTTGGCCCGATGGCCACAATGCTACCCACCGATAAAGCCGGCGCCCGGAGCCTTGCCGATGTTCTGCCGAATTCACTCTCGGCTCTGCGCGGAATGCCCAACGATCTCGGCCTGAACGCCGCCGAAAGTGTCGTCGTTGTTGTCGTCGACGGACTCGGCCGCGCGCAACTCCAGGCGAGGGCAGGGCACGCGCGTTATCTCGCGGCCACAAAGAGCGACGCCCCCGTGAGCGCCTTCCCATCCACCACAGCCGCTGCTCTTGCGACCTTCGCCACCGGTGTCCTTCCCGGTGTCCATGGCCTCGTCGGATACCGCGTCCTCGACGCCGC
>JAZQRG010000246.1:0-11018 GCA_045629445.1 Mycetocola sp.
TGGGTAGCGACCACCATGAACGGCTTGCCGACGGGATAGCTTTCACCGTCAACCGTGACGACGCCCTCCTCCATGACCTCGAGCAGTGCCGACTGGGTCTTCGGGGAGGCGCGGTTGATCTCGTCAGCGAGTACGACCGAGGCGAAGATGGGTCCCTTGTGGAACTCGAACTTATTGGATGCCTGGTTGTAGATCGTGACGCCGGTGACGTCGGACGGCAGCAGGTCGGGCGTGAACTGGATGCGCGAGTTGGTTCCCTCGAGCGTGTTCGCCAACGCCTTCGCGAGGACGGTCTTTCCCGTACCAGGGAAGTCCTCGAGCAGCACGTGGCCCTCGCTCAGCATGGCGGCGATGACGAGCTTGATCGTCTCCTCCTTGCCGAGGATCGCCAGGCCGACGTTGTCGACGAGCGAATCGAAGGCACCGGCAAACCACGCCGCTTGTTCCTGGGTTACTGGCACTGAAGTCTCTTTCGTTGGGTGGACATCGAAGGGATGGCTGGACTAGGGGAAGGGGTAACCGGGTGTCGCCTCACCGTTGACCAGAATGCGAACGCCACAGGGTGTGAAAGCAGGCTGGATCCACGAGGTGAGGGTGTGAGAACCATCGCCGCTCAGCGATACGTCGTATGACCCCCGTGGAGTGATGTTGGTCCACGTCCCCCCGCTGCAGTATTGAGGCGTAATGCTGTAGGTGCCCGGCGTGAAGTTCTTGTAGGAGAACGCAACCAGCCAGGTATTCGTTACGGTGTTGCCGCCTTCAGTACGCGTCTTCGGGCCGTCGGTTCCGTACACCCGCGTGATGACGTTCTTCGGTTCCGGTGGCTTATTTTCGACGGTGACTCCACCTGTGGTGTTCGCCCAGGGACCGCAGCCACCGGGACCACAGGCCTGAACTCGTCCCTGAGCGTAGGTGCCGGCGTTGACCGAGGACGTTGTGGCTGTCCGTAGTGACGGCCCACCTGAGCCTGTGTTGGCACCATCCACCTGCCAGCGGTACTCGTCAATTCGTCCGCCATCGTCGCCGGGGGCCTTCCACGAGAAGGAGAGAGTCGAAGGCGCGAATTCGGAGTTCTTGCTCAGCTTGGATATCCCGGTCGGAGCGCCGGGCACGCCATACGACACCGCCGAGGCCGATGGAGAAGATCCGCTCTCGTCGACCTTGTTGGTTGCCGTGACGGTGAACGAATAGCTGACACCGTTTGTACCGCTGAAGCTCACGCGCTGATTGGCCTGGCCCTGCTGCTTTGTTCCGTCATTTCTCGTGACCGTGTAATGGGTGATGGTAGCGCCGTTGTTCGACGGAGAGGGGTTGATGAGGACAGAGATCTTTCCGTCCGTGGCGGTGAGATCGGGTTTGGCTGGCGCATCCGGGGCGCTCGTGACGATGACGTCGGCGCGACCCTGCGCCTGGCGCGAAGCGTCCTTCGTCGCGTCCTGGATCGTATAGATCACGCTGATCTGCTGGGCCTTTTCCGGTCCTGGCGTGATGACCAGGTTGGACCCGGAGATCGTGACTGTCGCGTTCCCAGAGTTGACCGTCGCGTCGATGATGGTGAGGGCCTGGCCCGGGAACGGGTTGTAGTCGTTCGCGAGGACATTCAGTGTGACGGGCTTGCTGCTGCGGCCGTTCGGCTCGGAGTCATCGATGGTCGACGGCATCGGCCTGGACGAGGCAACGACGCGCACGTTGACCGATCCGTCGATGACGAATTCGCGGTACTTCACCTGGAACGTCAGTGTGGCGGCCGTGCCCGTTGGCGTTCCGAACGGCGCGGAGACGGTGATGACCGATCCGCTCAACGATGCAGCGATTCCTCCCGATGCACCTGCAAGTCCTGAGTAGGTAAGCGCGGCCAGCACCTCAGGGTTCTGGTGGAAGCTCGCGGCTCGAAGGTCAACGGTATACGGGTCACCGTTGGATTCGATCGACAGGTCCGGCGGTGTGAACGTCGGCGGTTCGTCCTTCATTTCCGGGTCACCGACGATGATCGGAAGCACGAGAGTCGCGACGCCCGTCGATGATCCATCCGTGGCCTCGAAAGTGATGTTCGCGGGCCCGCGGTAGTCGAGGGCGGGCGTAAAGGTCAGCGTCTGGTCATCGACGAAGCTCGATGCACCGTTGCTGCGCGCCGACGTCACTGACTCTGCCTTGGTGATACGGATCTTCTTGCCGGTCGGCGACTCGGCGATATCGCTGAGCTTCCATGTGCGGGTGGCGTTCTTGTCGACGTATTGGGTGGGGAGATCTTTCATCCGCGGTGGCAGGCCGTCCGAGAACGGCGGCACAACGATAAACGCGGCTGAGCTCAGTTCGTCGGTCGTGTTGGTCAGCCGGTACGTGATCGCCATCCGCGCGTCAGCGAGCGTCACCCGGACTGTGCCGTTGCCGAGGTTCTCGGCGCTCGCTGCGTTCGGCCCCTCGATCGACACCTCGAGGTCTTCGGTGCGGCCTCCCGAGTTATTCGCGCCTTTGAGCACATCGATGTCAACGGTCTTCTCGCCGACAACGTCGCCGGCCTCGACGATGTGGTCGATGAGCGTCGGCGGCTCGATCGTCGCTTCGTTGGTGACCCGCACCTGCACGAAGGCCGTGTCAAAACCACCGTTCTTGTTCGTGATCTCGTAGCGGATGGAAAGGGTGGTCTCTTCCTCCGGCGCCTCGATCTCGACGAATTGCTTCTTCTTGACGGTGGCCGTCACTCCCTCGGGCACTTCCTTGAGCGCCTTCACCACTTCAATCTCGTACCCGTTCGGGTCGGAGTCGTTTGCGAGGACAGGAACAGTAGCGACGCGGCCCGGCTGCACTTCGATCGTGTCGTCGATCGCGATCGGGGGTGAGTCCTGGGCGGCGCGCTGGATGACGCCGATGCGCACGGTTCCAACAGCGGTCGCGCCGAAGGTGTCCTTGACCGTGTACGTGAAGACATCCGTGCCTGCCGAACCAGGAGCGGCCGTATAGGTGAACGTCGTACTGTCGGATTCGACTACGCTGCCGAGTGCGGGCGAGCTGGCGAGCCCGTCGAAGACGAGCGAGTCACCGTTCGGGTCGAGGCCATCAAGCGGCACGTTGACCGTCACCGACGAGTCAGCGAAGACGCGGGCGGTCAGGGTCTTCGGTGCTGGCGCCTCGTTGTCGTCTTTGCCCCCGCCGACCACGTTAAAAGTGACGCGGGCGACGGCTTCCTGCTTGAAGGCATCCGTCACCTTGTAGACAGCGGTGTAGACGCCGACCTCACGGGGCGCCTGGTAGCGCACCTGGTCGTCGGTCACGAACGCGAGTCCCGCCGTTGCACCTTCAACGAGGTCAGAGGAGAGCGTCATCACCGCATTGTCGGGGTGAACGTCGTTCTCGAGCACGGGGACGCTCGCGATGTCGCCGGCGCGAACGGTGACCGTGTCGTCGGCGGCGATCGGCGCCTGGTGTTTCGTCAGGGGAGGCACGGGGACGATCGAGACCGTGGTGGTCGCTTCGTTCGTTCCGTCAGACAGGGTGTAACTGAACTGAAGCTGGTCGGTGACGGCTCCAGACGATGTCACGCGGATGACCGACGAGTTGAGCACCTCGATCGAGAGCACCCGCGACTCGTCGGGGATGTCGAGAGAGCGGATCGCGAGCACGTTGCCACTGGGTGACACATCGTTGGTCAGTACGTTGAGCGAGGTCGGCTCGTTAGGGCGGAGGTAACCGGTGTCGTGTACCGCGATGGGCTTTTGCACCTCGGTCGGTGCGTCGCGCACGTCCACCCGGAGCATGCCGATGCTCGTCGCTGCCCCAGCACCGAGGGTGTACTGCACGTAGTAGACGCCGGAGTTGCCCGCGACGAGCTGCATGGAGTTGGAGTCCGGTTTGACAGTGACCGACAGTCCGCCACCCTGGGCTTCCGCACCGAGCAGGGCGAGTTGCGAGCCGTTCGTTGAGAGGTCGTTGTCGAGCGGATAGGCCTCGACGGGCTCGCCAACAAAGGTTTGAACGTGGTCAGGGGTTCCGATGGGCCCGAGCGTTCCTGCTGGCTTGACGTCAACCGTGAAGGTTCCGGATGCCGTTTCGTAACCGTCAGAGACGACGTAGACGATGTCTCGGGGGCCCTCCTGGGCAGACGTGTGCGTCACGGTGACGAAACCGTCATGCGAGAAGCGCACAAGATCGCCGTTGTTCGAGACTGCTGACTGAAGGAAGACGTCATCGCCGTCCGGGTCACGCCAGTCGATGAGCGGGTTGTACGAGATCGATTGACCAACTTCGACGCTCACCGCTCCCTTGCGCTGTTCGACGGGAGGCGAGTTGGTTTCCATCGGCATGATGGTGACGCTGACCGTTGCTTCGGCGACACCGCCGGTGCGGCCATCTGACACCGAATAGCGGAATGAGATGGTGCCAGCAGACTGCTCGGCGTTTGGCGTGAACTGCAGGGCACGGCCGCCGTCGATGAACTCAATGAGGCCTGACTCCGGAACGAGTCCCTGCAGGTTCGCGCCGATCGTGAGGACATCGCCGTCCGGGTCGGTGTCATTGTCGAGAACCGGGAGAATGGTGCTCTTCCCAGGGCGGGCACCGAGGACGTCGTCGCGCGCGATGGGCGGGCGGTTCTGCTCGGTGCGGTCGGCGAGGGTGTCTTCGAACGACTGCGTCGATGCTTTCTCGTCGCCCTCCTCGCCGTCGTCTTCCTGCGGAGGCGTGACCTCTTCCCAGTTCTTCACGAGGCGCATGTTGGCGTCGACGAGCCAGACGTCACCGGTCTGCAGGTTGTTGAGGGCGACGACGTTCTTATTCACCCGGAACTCGAGGGTCGCACCCTCGGCGAGCGGCTCGATCGCCTGGCGTGAGACGGGAGCGTCTCCGCACGCGGCGACATACTTGCTCGCCCCTGACCAGGCGCCGTGCGCGCATCCGTTGAGGTTGACCGGAGACGAAATCTGGTTCGCCTTCGTGACCGGGTTGGTGATCTCCGCCTTGATGGTTTGCGGGGTGTCGTCGTTGAGGCGGACCCGGAGCAGTGACGATCCGGTTGCGACGATAACCTCACCAGCGGTCGCGCTGGCCTGCTGCAGTTTGACGCCTTTGTCAGGAAGCGCAATCGTGCTGGAGGCATCCGTCACAATGCGGTTTTTGTCTCGGTCGAGGATGACCGCCTGCTCTCCCGCTGCGGTGAGAAGGTAGTCGTCGAGCTTGGGCAGCGCGGTGACGATCGGGTCACCCCCGGACTGGGGGTACGTGTAGAGCTCCTTTTTCTCGGGTGCCACCGCAAAAACGGTGCCTTCGCTCGAGACGACCGACTTCGCGTTCTTACCGAGCTTCGCGAGCGGCTTGGTGTCGACGGTGGAGAACCGCAGTTCCCCAGCCGTGTTCGTGACCCACAACTCACCGGACTTCGGGTCGACGATTGAGAGCCTGGTGTCCCCCAGTGACAGTTCCGCGCCTGGCGGCATGTCTGCACGCTGAACGAGGGTCGTAAACGCGGAGTCGATGCGCTCAACGGTGGACCCCGAGCGGTCGTGCAGCAGGACGTTTTCACCGTTCTGCAAGACGTCAATATCGTTGGAAACAGTGGCAACCGAGGCGTTCAGCTCTTCGATCTGACGGTTGAGGCGGCCGGCCATGAGCTCGGTACCGTTCGTCACCCAGACGTCGCGGGCGCTCAGGTCGACGTCGGTGACAGGGAACCCCTCGTGCAGGACCGCGACGGTGACGGGGACGGCAACGAGGATCGACAGTGCGACGACGGAGGCCGTTACCTTCCGACCCTTGAGCCACTTCAACAAGCTCTTGTCCCCCCAGCATTGACACAGTTGAGGGTTTCCTCCTTAACGCGACCCTCATCGTGGTACCTGAGAAAACCCACGCAACGCTAACACGCAGGGTCGGCGCACTTCATATGCGTTCGTATGAACGCGACGCGTCTTACGGCCGTGTGAGCGTGCGGGGACTGTCTTCGTCGGACTCCGCGGAGTCGACGCCCCCCAGATCTGGGGTCGCGGCGGCGACATCCGCCGCGATACGGGCGGAGTCGCGTTCGCTCCTCTCCCGGTCGAGCAGAACGAGGTCGCTTGAATCGACGAGTCGCGACGAGACCGCGTACTCGACGAGTCGGGCCCTTCGGCCAGTCGCCAGCTTGCCTCGACCGCCGCGGAGACCGCGAACACCAATGCGGTCGAGCTTGTCACAGACGTTGTCGAGCTTGCGGTTGAAGGCGGTCTGGGTCCAGCCCAGCCGTGCGGCAGCGTCGACGGATGCCGGGATCTCGCCTCTGCCTGGGAAGTCCTGGCGAAGCACGTTTTCGGCGAGCGCGACGATCAACAGCCGCTGACTGCTCGTCAGGTGAACCGGTCCAACCGTCGTGGTTCCGGCAGCCATCCCGGTCATGGCCGACGTACCGAAGTACTCGGCCTCGGTGTGGATCGTGAATTCGTACGTCGTCGACCCGGCGCTGAACATCACAGTGAGCTCGGGAAAGACAATGGGGAGCCGCGCACCGGGCGCCAGCCACGCCTGGACCTGCCCCGTGGCATCCGTCACCGTTGCTGACAGCAGGTTGCCGACGTTGCAGAGCCACCAGAGGCCGTTGTCGTCACTGATGGAGAGGAACCGACGGTGCAGGAACGGGTTCTCGTCGATGATGAGGTCGGACTCACGGCCGACGAAGAACGGCTGCCCGGGCGTGATGTCGTACCACTCGCCGCAGAACTCTACGCGTGGAGCTTTCACTGTGTGCACATCTCCAATGGATCCCCCGACACCTTTCCTGAGCTTCGTCTCGTGACGACCTCGATGCAAACCTGGCTGCCCGGTGTAATCGAGTCCAGGGTGACTGTTGGTTCTTTCGCGGTCTTCGGCTGGTCGTCTGCGGCTCCGCCGACGCGGCGCCAGATGAAGGTGTCTCCGTCTTCCGGCTCCGGGTTCGACCAGGCGAACGTGACCGAGCTGCCGTCTCCTACCGGTGACACCGATACCGACTCTGGTGTGGGCACCCCGGTCGTGACGATGTCGGATGTCGCTGTGGGCGTCGGTGCTGCGTTTGGGTTCTCGCCACCGGGGCCGAGAAGAGCGACGGCCGCGATGCCACCGCCGACAACCACGAGTGCAGCGACGCCAGCCAGGATCGGAAGTAGCCGGCTGCGCTTCTCCGTGGGCTCCGGCGCGGTCTCGACCGGGACATCCGGTGTCGCGCGCTCGCGAATGATGGTGTGTTCGGCAACGTTCGGTGCGTGAGCGGGCGCGCTCTCGTGCGGCTGGATCGTCGGCATCCGCCGGATGACCGTCGGGTCTGCGCCGCTGGGTGCCGGCGCCGGCGCTTGGGGCGCAGGCGGCGTGATGGGCTGCGCGTGCACCGTCGCAACACCACGGATGCGGGTCTTGTCCTCGGAGTCGTCGTTCGCCTCAGCCGGGCGGTCGAGAATGGTCAGGTTCGGCACGTCGATGGCCGTCGGAGCGTATGACAGTTCCATCTCGACCCGCTGAAGCGCCCGTGCGAAATCGACGGCGGTGGCGAACCGGTCTTCTGCCTGCACCGACATGCCCTTGGCCAGGATCGCCGCGAGTGACCGCGGAACGTCCCTGCGGTCCATCGGCGTGACCGTGCCGCGCTCGATCCGCCCGATGAGATCCACCGTGCCGTTGGGGCGCCCGGGGATCTCGAACGGCGTGTGACCCGCGAGGAGGGTGTAGAGCGTCGCCGCGAGAGAGAACACATCGCTGCGCACGTCGGGCTGTGGGTTGTCGTCGAACATCTCCGGAGGTGACCAGGGAATCGACATCCCGATCGAGCCTGTCGCCGTTGCACCGCCAGCGGCGTTCATGGCGGCGCGCGTCGTTGTGTTGACGGGCAGTTCGATGTCGACGGCGCTCGAGATACCGAAGTCGGTGAGGGCAGGCCAGCCGTAATTGTTCGTCAGCACGTTGGCCGGCTTGATGTCACGGTGGAGGATGCCGGCGGCGTGCGCGGTTGCAACCGCGCTCGAGAGCCGGACGCCGGTGCGAAGCGCATCGGCGACGCTGAACCGCGACCGTTTGTACTGCTCGGCAAGGCTCGGCCCCGAGCAGTACTCCATGACGAAGTACGGGCGGCCGTCGGGCGCAACGGCAGCGTGGTAAATCGTGACGATGTACGGGTGCGCCGAGAGCTGCGCCATCAGGTTTGCTTCGGCGACGAACGCGCTTCGAAGCGAATCGGTCAGGTCGTCGGATGCGAGCACCTTCACCGCGACCTGGCGCTTGGGCAACTCCTGCTCGTACAGGTAGACATCGCTGAACCCGCCAGCACCGAGCGGGCGAACGTAACGGAGGCCGGGCAGTTCTGGCGGAGTGGCGACCTGGCGCGGCGCCACGCTATGCCTCCGTGATGCGCAGCAGGATGTCGCTGCCGAGGTCGATTGTCGTTCCGACGATGACCGGTGTCGGCTCTCCTCCGCGCAGAAGCTGGGGCGGCTTGCCCGGTGCAATCACGTGGGTGCCGTTGCTGGAGTGCAGGTCGGTCACGACGACCGTTCCGCCCTCGACGGCCACCCGCAGGTGGCTGCGCGAGATGTCGTCACCGGTGAGGGTGACGAGGTGCGGCAAAACGGATGCCGGCACGTTGGACACGCTTGGCGCACGTCCGAGGATCACCGGCGCGGTGAGCGGCTGCGATGTGCCGTTCGGGAGCTCGAGGACATACCCATGCGACGGGCGGGCATGAACGATCGGTTGGGGGACGTTCGGGACCGGCGGCGATGGCTGGGGCACGTGTGGCTCAGGTGCGACGTTCGCTCGCCGACGCGCCTCGAGAATGTCGGATGCGAGCATGGTGTGGCCGTCGTGATCGCCGAGGGTTGACGTCGGTGCGGCCGCAGCTGGAGCCGGTGTCGTCGGCGGGGCAGGGGCAACAGCGGGCGCGCCGTGCGTCAACGGTGCGGCACCGGCCTCATCATCGCCGGGTTGTTCGACGGCGGCAGAGCCAACCGTTCGGAAGACCGTCGCACCGAAGAGATAGTCGTAGCCGTCGGCGTCCGGTTCCGGCGCAGGCGCAGCTGCTTCCGGCGCTACCCCGGTCACCGTGTGGAAGACCCGGGTTTCCTCCGTGCTCTCGGCCAGCACGCTCGGCTCAGGAGCGGGACCAGCGGCGGCGGATGCGGTCGCCGGCGCCTGGGGAACGGAATCCGGCGTATGAGTCGCCGTGGCGGCATCCGTTATCGCGGTCTTCGGTTCAGCAGCCTGCGGTGCGTTGTTGTCGAGCGAGATGCTCGACACCCACGCGGCCCCCTGTGAGAGTGGCAGGACGGTGGAGGACGCTTCGGTGCCCGTGTCAACGGTGAAGGTGACGGCGTTCTCGATGACCTGTTCTGTCCAGGTGGTGACGCCGCGCGACGAGACGACCACCGTGTCGTCATCGGTGACGACACGAACCGATGCGCCACCGCGCACGATGACGCCGAGCCCGTTGCTGCGCATGGCGCCGTCGACCCAGAAGACGAGCGCGAACGGTCCGACCTGAGCGAGGCCGCGCGCCGTGAGCATTTCGAGCACGGTCTGAACGGATGCTGTCGGGTCACCCGCAGCGGCGATCTGTGCGATGCGTTCGGTGTCGTTTCCGACGCGTGCAACGAGCACGCGGCCAGCGGTCGCGACCGCGAGCCAGTCGTGTTCAGGCGCGTCGGCGTAAAGATACCCTGTCATGTCACCCTCAGATCCTCGGCAGGGTCTGCTCGAGGAATCCGAGCGACCGATTTTCATGATAGCCCGGGCGGGGTGGTGCCGTGCCGACGCTCGTTGAATCGACGATGAGCACCGTCACGTTGTCGTGTGCGCCCGCGTCAAGTGCAAGCTGTAGCAAGCGTTCTGCCGGATCCTCCACGCCGGATCGGAGAACGGCCTCGATCTGATCGGTCGACACTTCGCGGGTCAGTCCGTCGGAGCAGATGAGAAACGTCTGATGGTCAGTCGCTGGCAGCAACCAAACGTCGGGGTCGGCGTCGGATTCAACGCCGACAGCGCGGGTGACGACGTTGCGTTCCGGGTGGGACAGCGACTCGAATGGCGTGATCGTGCCTGCGTCGATCAGTTCCTGGATTGCCGAGTGGTCGACGGTGACCTGGCGCAGTTCATGGTCGTCCCAGAGGTAGACACGCGAGTCACCGATATTGAACGCCATCCAGTGGCAGTCGGCCTGACTCGAGAGGGAGACGAGGGCGAGGCCGGCCACCGTGGTTCCGGCGATCCCAGTGGTTTCGGCCCACGATGAAATGAGTGAGTTGGCGGCGGTGATCGCCGTGAATACCGCTTCGGGCGAGGTTGGTTCCCCGCGACGGATGCTGTGCGAGAGCTGGTGCACCATCGCCTGGCTGGCGAGGTCACCACGTGTATGTCCGCCCATACCGTCGGCGACGGCGAAGATCGGGGCCTCAGCGATGAGGCTGTCCTCGTTGTGCGCTCGGACGTGGCCGGTTTCGCTCCGTCCGGTGACACTGACCGTGACGACGGTGCGTGGGGTTGTGATTGTTTCTACGTGGGCGGCCATGTTCATGCAATCCTATGGAAACGAAAGCGAAAAGCGATGGGGAAAATACCCTCCCCGTGTCGCCGACTGGGCGTACAACGATGGGACGGCCGAAAATCCGGCCGCCCCACCGAAAAATCAGGAGCGGGTATTAGCCGCTGATGCCCTTGGCGAGTTCGCTGTCGACGTTGCCGAGAGCATCCGCTGCCGCCGTCAGGAACTGGCTCATACCCTCGAGACCATTCACAGCCTCGGTCGTGCCCTTGGTGAACTGGTCATACGACGTCTGGAACGCACCCGACGCCTGATCCGTCACGAACCCGCTCTGAACCAGGCTGTTGACCTGCGTCTGCAACTCAGTCAGCTTCGAAACCAGGTCTTCCTTGCCCGAGGTCAGACGCGTCGCAGCATCCGTCATCTCGCTGTAAGTCACATTCATGTTCGCCATGACAACACTCCTCAAAATCTCGGGCCAACCCCAACGGCTGACCGGCACACCACACACTATCGACCAGCACACCACCCACCAATGGGGAGGACTCCCCAT
>JAZQRG010000247.1:0-35463 GCA_045629445.1 Mycetocola sp.
CAAGTTCTGAAAATAGATCGGCGGGGAGGAGGATGGGGGAACTGTGCGCGGGACGTGCGCCGCGAGCGCGGCCGCCGACACCATGTCGATGATCCGCCGGTCTCCCAGAGCGGCGCCGGTCAGCGCCGGAGTGACGCCAGGGTGAGCCCCAGGCGGTTGAGACGTTCGCGACACAGTAGCGGCGGGCCGACTCCCCCATGTAGCATTGTCCTAACATTAACTCCAACGACGGGGCGTACCCGATGGAAGGACATGGCTCGGTGCCAATGACTGACTTCTCCCTGCCCACCGACCTGATTGCGATCGGGCGCGTCGGCGTCGATCTGTACCCGCTGCAAGACGGTGTCGGACTCGAAGACGTGGACACGTTCGGGAAATACCTCGGAGGCAGCGCAGCCAACGTCACGGTGGCCGCAGCACGCCACGGCCACTCCGCCGCGCTGATATCGGCAGTCGGCGCCGATCCGTTTGGTCGCTACGTTCGCCGTGAACTTGAACGCCTCGGTGTCAGCAACCGCTACGTCGGCACGATCGAAGAGTTCCCGACCCCCGTCACCTTCTGTGAGATCTTTCCGCCGGACGACTTCCCGCTCTACTTCTACCGCAAGCCCAAGGCGCCCGACCTGACGGTCGCGCCGGATGCGCTCGATCTCGACGCCATCCGCAATGCCACCATCTACTGGTCCACAGTCACCGGCCTGTCGGAAGAACCAAGCCGAAGTGCCCACCAAGCGGCATGGCAGGCCCGGGAACGCCGACCCCTGACCATCCTTGACCTCGACTACCGGCCGATGTTCTGGTCGTCGGTTGCGGATGCCAGGGAACAGGTCGGACTCGCTCTCGAGCAGGTCACTGTCGCGGTCGGAAACCGCGAGGAGTGCGAAGTTGCGGTTGGAGAAAGCGATCCGCACCGTGCTGCTGACGCGCTGCTCGACCGTGGACTCGACCTGGCGATCGTCAAGCAGGGCCCGAAGGGTGTGCTCGCGAAGACCCGGGAGGAAACCGTCGAGGTCGCTCCGTTCGCCATCGATGTCATCAACGGGCTCGGCGCAGGCGACGGATTCGGGGGCGCACTCTGCCACGGCCTGATTGAGGGCTGGGGCCTCGAGCGCATCCTGAAGTTCGCCAATGCTGCCGGCGCGATCGTAGCCTCGCGCCGCGAATGCTCCACAGCGATGCCGACGAGCGACGAAGTCGAACAGCTCCTCCAGGAGGCCTCCGATGTCGCACGGTAACGGTGGGCGGCTGCTGTCCGCAGAGCGGTTCGAAGCGCTTCGCGATATTCGGGCGAACCGGCCTGAAGAAATCCGCACTGCTCTGAACTCCCGACGCACGCGCGACTCGCTGCTCGCCGACGACGGTCGTCTCTTCATCATCGCTGCCGATCACCCGGCGCGAGGGGCACTCGGTGTGCGCAGCGACGCGATGGCCATGGCCGACCGTTACGACCTGCTCGACCGGCTCGCCCTCGCCCTGTCCCGGCCCGGCGTCGACGGCGTTCTTGCGACTCCGGACATCATCGATGACCTGGCGGCGCTCGGTGTGCTCGACGACAAGATCGTGGTCGGCTCGATGAACCGCGGCGGGCTCAGCGGTGCCAGCTTCGAGATGGACGACAGGTTCACCGCTTACGACATCGACGCTATTCGCCGCGATGGCCTCGATTTCGCCAAGACTCTCTTGCGCATCGACCTTGAGGATGCCGGGTCGGCGGCGACGCTCGAGGCAACAGCGCGCGCTGTGAACGATGCCGCAACGGCGGGGGTGCCGATCATGCTCGAACCATTCGTCAGCATGCGCATCGACGGAAAGGTCGTCAACGATCTCTCGACGGATGCTGTCATCCGGTCGATCGCTGTGGCATCCGGTCTCGGCAACTCCTCGGCATACACGTGGATGAAACTCCCCGTCGTCGATGAGATGGAACGCGTCATGGCATCGACGACAATGCCGACACTGCTGCTCGGCGGAGACCCTCAGGGTGCTCCGGAGCAGACATTCACCAAATGGCAGAACGCTCTCGCGCTGCCGGGGGTTCGCGGGCTCGTCGTCGGGCGCACGCTCGTTTACCCGCACGACGGCGACGTGGCATCCGCCGTCGACCAGGCAGCCCAGCTCGTTCACGGTGCCGCCATCTCCCCCGCACATCACTGACCCGAATTCGATCGAAGGAACAGCTCAGATGACGAACAGCTCCACAACAACCCTCCCCGTCGTGCCGCATTGGATCTCCGGCGCCGAACACGTCGTTGCCGATGAGCGCACCGCTCCGGTGTTCGACCCCGCACTCGGCGTAGTCACCAAGAACGTCCCGCTCGCAGGCCCCGCCACCATCGAGGCAGCGATTGCTTCGGCGAAAGCCGCATACCCCGCATGGCGCGACCTCTCGCTCACCCGTCGCCAGGCTGTGTTGTTCAACTTCCGCGAACTGCTGAATGCTCGCAAGGGCGAGCTCGCCGAGATCATCACCGCTGAGCACGGCAAGGTACTCTCTGACGCACTCGGCGAGATCAGCCGCGGGCAGGAGGTCGTCGAATTCGCCACAGGGCTGGCTCACCACCTCAAGGGTGAGTACTCGGAGCAGGTGTCGACCGGCATCGACGTATACTCGCTCCGTCAGCCCCTCGGCGTTGTCGGCATCATCAGCCCATTCAACTTCCCGGCCATGGTGCCGATGTGGTTCTTCCCGATCGCTATCGCCGCAGGTAACACTGTCGTTCTCAAGCCGAGTGAGAAGGATCCATCGGCTGCGATCTGGCTTGCTGAGCTGTGGAAGGAAGCCGGACTTCCCGACGGCGTCTTCACTGTTCTTCATGGTGACAAGGAAGCCGTCGACGGGCTCCTCACCCACCCCGATGTGAAGGCCATCTCGTTCGTCGGATCGACACCGATCGCCCGGTACGTCTATGAGACCGGAACCGCGCACGGCAAGCGCGTCCAGGCACTCGGTGGCGCCAAGAACCACATGCTCGTGCTGCCGGACGCTGACCTCGACCTTGTCGCAGACAGCGCCATCAACGCGGGATTCGGCTCGGCCGGAGAGCGCTGCATGGCCGTTTCGGTCGTCGTCGCTGTCGAGCCCGTCGCAGACTCACTGATCGAGAAGATCACCGAGCGGATGTCGACGCTCACCACAGGAGACGGCCGCCGATCCTCGGATATGGGACCCCTCATTACCCAGCAGCACCGGGACAAGGTGGCGTCGTACATCGATATCGCCGAGGCTGACGGCGCAACTGTCGTCGTTGATGGCCGTGGCGTTACCGTCGATGGTGACGAGAACGGGTTCTGGCTCGGCCCGACGCTGCTCGATGAGGTGCCGACGACGTCGAAGGCGTACACCGAAGAGATCTTCGGACCGGTGTTGTCCATCGTTCGCGTGGCCACCTTCGAGGCCGGGGTCGAACTGATCAATGCCGGCGCGTTCGGGAACGGTACAGCGATCTTCACCAACGACGGCGGTGCGGCCCGCAGGTTCCAGAACGAGATCGAGGTGGGCATGATTGGAATCAACGTGCCGATCCCGGTTCCGGTCGCAACCTTCAGCTTCGGTGGATGGAAGGACTCCCTGTTTGGAGACACCAAGGCACACGGTGCTGAGGGAGTTCGGTTCTTCACGCAGCAGAAGGCCATCACGTCCCGCTGGCTCGACCCGAGCCACGGTGGAATCAACCTCGGATTCCCGCAAAACTAGCGGATACGGACTGGGCACGAAGAAGGGACGGCGGCTGTAGTGACAGAGCGCAACGAGTGGTTCTTTGCGAAGGGTTCCATTTCTCAGGATGGCTGGGAGGCCGTCGTCGACGGTTCCCGTCCCGGCTGGACGCACACCGGCCTGCGGGTCGCTGCGCTTGCCGCCGGCGATGAGCGGGCGCTCGACGATGAGGGTGTCGAGCGCCTCATCGTCCCGCTGGGCGGATCCTTCGCAGTGCGGTATCGGGAACCGGGATCTGACACAGAATCCACAATCGAACTCGAGGGGCGGGCATCCGTCTTCGATGGCCCCACCGATGTGCTCTACCTGCCGGTCGGAACGCGAGCGGTCGTGACGGGTGCCGGACGGGTCGCCGTTGCTGAGGCTCCGGCGACAACGGTCAAAAAAGTGCAGCACATCCGCCGCCAGGACGTGCCTGTCGAGCTGCGCGGTGCGGGGCGGTCGAGTCGCCAGGTTCACAACTTCGGCACGCCACAGGCGCTCGATGCTGATCGCTTCATCGTCTGCGAAGTGCTGACGCCCGCTGAGAACTGGTCGTCATACCCTCCGCACAAGCACGACACCCTCGTGCCAGGTGAGGAATCGCGACTCGAGGAGATCTACTACTTCGAGACGGCGGTTTCGCGCGGATTGGACGCTCCTGCGTTGGCTGATCCGTTCGGATACATGCGCACTTATTCATCGGATGCCGGTGCGATCGACACTCTCGCTGAGGTGCGCACCGGAGACATCGGTCTCGTGCCGTATGGCTGGCATGGCCCGTGCGTTGCGGCACCGGGTTACGACCTGTACTACCTCAACGTCATGGCTGGACCCGACCCTGAGCGGGTATGGAATATCTCTGACGATCCCGCTCACGGTTGGGTGCGCGACAGCTGGGAGGGTCAGGAATTCGATCCGCGCCTCCCGTACTCTCGAACCGAACTCCCCTCGGAAGGACAGCAATGACCACGAAGCGAATGACGGTGAGCCAGGCGCTCATGGAGTTCCTCGCCCACCAGTGGACAGTCGACGGCGACCACCGTGAACGCACCATCGCTGGCACGTTCGGAATCTTCGGCCATGGCAACGTTGCCGGGGTCGGCCAGGCGCTCAAGCAGCTCAACTCCGAGCAGCCCGGTCTGATGCCGTACTACCAGGCACGCAACGAGCAGGCCATGGTGCACCAGTCCGTCGGCTATGCCCGCATGCGCCGTCGGCTCTCAACGATGGCCAGTGCGGCATCCGTTGGCCCAGGCGCGACCAACATGCTCACCGGGGCGGCACTCGCAACGACGAACCGGCTTCCGGCATTGCTGCTGCCGAGCGACACCTTCGCAACCCGCGTAGCGGATCCCGTCCTGCAGCAGCTCGAGCTTCCGCACGACATCGGCCTGACCGTGAATGACGCATTCCGGCCGCTCTCCCGGTTCTTCGACCGCGTACAGCGTCCTGAACAGCTCTACTCCATCGCCCTCTCGGCTCTGCGGGTGCTGACGGACCCGGCCGAAACCGGTGCGGTCACGATCGCTCTCCCCGAAGACGTTCAAGCCGAAGCGCTCGACGTGCCTCTTGAGTTCCTCGCTGACCGTGAGTGGCACCTGCGTCGACCGGTTCCGGAGCGTGGGCCACTCGAGCGCGCCATCGCCGCGATCCTGGCCGCGAAGAACCCCCTGATCGTTGCGGGCGGCGGCGTTCTCTACTCCGCAGCCGAAAACGCGCTTCGGGTATTCGCCGCCGACACCGGCATCCCCGTTGCCACGACGCAGGCCGGCGGCGGCGCGCTGGCGTGGGACGACGCGAACTACCTCGGTGGCGTTGGTGCGACAGGAACGACTGCGGCAAACCGGGCTGCAGAACAGGCCGACCTCATCATCGGCATCGGTACCCGGTACAGCGACTTCACCACGGCGAGCCGAACCGCGTTCCAGAACCCGGGCGTGCGCTTCGTCAACGTCAACGTCGCTGCGTTCGACGCGTACAAGCACGGCAGCTCTCTCCCGGTTATCGCCGACGCCCGCGAAACGCTCGTTGCCCTGAGTCGCGCGCTCGAGCGCTACCGGGTGTCCACCGAGTACACGGAGCAACTGCGTCGGTGGAAGTCCGAGTGGGACCTCGTCGTCGACGAAGCATTGCGTCCGACCGGGCGCGAACTGCCAGGGCAACCTGAGATTATCGGAGCCGTTCACGCCGCGACCGAGCCACGCGATGTCGTGGTTCAGGCGGCCGGCTCGCTTCCTGGCGACCTCCACAAGCTGTGGCGTGTGCGCGATGCTCTCGGGTACCACGTGGAGTACGCCTACTCGTGCATGGGCTATGAAATCCCCGGTGGAATGGGAGTTCGGCGTGCGGCTCCGGATCGCGATGTCATCGTGATGGTCGGCGATGGCTCGTACCTCATGATGCACAGCGAGCTGGTCACGGCTGTCGCCGAGGGACTGAAGATCATCGTCGTTCTGATCCAGAACCACGGATACGCCTCGATCGGGCACCTGTCTGAGACCGTCGGTTCCGAGCGTTTCGGCACGAAGTACCGGGCCTTCGACCCGGAAGCACAGAACTTCGACGGTTCGACAGTCCTGCCGATCGACCTCGCGGCCAACGCGCGGAGCTACGGCATCGACGTCATCGATGTAGAACCTGGCCCTGATGTGGCCACGAGGCTTTCGGATGCCGTCACCCGGGCAAAAGCGTCGACCACGTCGACACTGATCCATGTCCAGAGCGATCCACTCGTGTACGGTCCCGACGGCGAAGGCTGGTGGGATGTTCCCGTTGCCGAAGTCTCCGAACTCGACAGCACGCGAACAGCTCGGTCCGAATACATCGAACAGCGCTCCAAACAGCGGCCGCTTCTCGGCTGACCCCTCCTTACTTCCCCTCGAAAGGCCATCATGCAGAACTTCGCCCTTATCGGCGCGGGACGGATCGGAAACGTTCACGCCGCCAATGTCGCCGGTCACGCCGGCGCCAGGCTCAGTGTCGTCGTCGATCCGGTTCCCGGTGCGGCTGAACGGCTTGCTGAGCCGTTCAGCGCGCGCTCGTCGACCGACATTCAGGCTGCTTTCGATGACGGCATCGACGCCGTTATTATCGGCTCGCCAACGCCGTTCCACGTCGAGCACATCCTTGCCGCGGTCTCTGCCGGAAAGGCGGTTCTCGTCGAGAAGCCGGTCGACCTCGACATCGCCCGGGTCGACGAGTGCATCGCCTCGGTTGGTGACTCCCAGCACCGGGTCATGGTCGGCTTCAACCGCCGGTTCGACCCGGGTGTGCACGAGCTGCTGACGCGCGCCCAGAACGGCGACGTCGGTCTGGTGCGCCAGCTCACCATCATCAGCCGTGACCCAGCGGCTCCACCGCTGTCGTATGTCGCGCAGTCTGGTGGCATTTTCCGCGACATGGCGATCCACGACTTCGACCTGGCGCGCGCGGTCCTCGGCGACTTCGTCGAGGTCGAGGCACTCGGCCAGCGGTCCGACGCGGCGCTCGAGGAGTACGGCGACTTCGACGGAGCAGTCACGACGCTCCGCACCGCGGACGGCGCGATCGCGACCATCGTCAACTCCCGCTTCTGCCCGACCGGATATGACCAGAGGCTCGAAGCCTTCGGCCCTCTCGGTTCGCTTGAAACCGCGAACCACCGCGAGACATCCGTCGTCTTCAACTCACAGGCGGGCTCGATGAGCCGGCAGTACCAGAACTTCTTCCTCACCCGTTACGCCGCGGCGTACCGGGCGGAGCTTGACCACTTCATTCAGTCGATCGAAGCGGGCACTGCGCCGCTACCCGGCCTGCACGATGGTCGCGCCGCTCTTCTCCTCGCGGACGCAGCTACCCAGAGTGCGGCCCAGGGGGCACGCGTTGTTCTCGACGGAGCACATGTCACAGTGGGAGCAGCATCATGAGAATCGCGGGAGCGCCGATCAGCTGGGGTGTGTGCGAAGTTCCGGACTGGGGCGCCCAGCTCAGCCCGGACCGGGTCTTGCGCGAGATGCGGGAGCTCGGCCTCGAAGCGACCGAATTCGGTCCACAGGGCTGGCTCCCCGAGCAGCCGCTCGAACGGAGCCGGGTACTGAGCGATGCAGGCCTGCAGGCGGTCGGAGCTTTCGTTCCCGTCCTCCTGCACGACTCCGAGCACGACCCGGTCCCCGGGGTCTCGCGTGAACTCGACGCCTTCGAGGCTGCGGGCGGAGACACCCTCGTGCTCGCTGCAGCAACGGGCACCGATGGTTACGACGCGCGCCCCGAGCTCACCGATGCCGAGTGGGACACGCTGCTCACCAACCTCGATCGTCTCGTCGACCTCGCGGTCAGTCGCGGCATCCGCCCCACACTGCACCCACACGTCGGAACGCTCGTCGAGACACGTGATGACGTTCTCCGGGTTCTTGCCGGATCGAAGGTGCCGCTGTGCCTCGACACAGGTCACCTGCTGATCGGTGGCACCGATCCGGTGGAACTGGCCCGGGAATACGCAGATCGGATCACGCACGTCCACGCTAAGGACGTGTCGAAGCCCATCGCCGAGAAGGTGCGTGCTGGCGAGATCTCCTACACGGATGCCGTGCGCCAGGGAATCTACGTTCCGCTTGGAACAGGAGACGTGGACTTCCAGACGATCGTCGCTGAACTCACCGCAGCCGGATACGACGGCTGGTATGTGCTCGAGCAGGACACCATCCTGACCGAGGAGCCGGCGGAAGACGGCGGTCCGATCGGGGACGTTCGCGCTTCGATGGACTACCTCCGGTCGCTGGCGGCCAATTGAGGCTCTGTAACACCGAGGATCAGCGGTCGACGAGTGTGATCTCGAAGGAATAGAGATCCGGGCGGTAGCAATGCCGCCCGAACTCGACCGCCCTGCCTGAGTTGTCGAACGCCGTGCGGTTCATGGTCAGCACGGCGGAGCGTTCCGGCATGTCGAGCAGTCGCGCTTCTTCGGTTGTGGCCTGACGGGCGCCGATGGTCTGCTTGGCCACTCGCATGTTGACGCCCTTGCTGCGAAGAACCCGGTAGAGACCGTGTCGGGTGAGACTGTCGGTCTCGATGCCGGCGAAAGGCTCGGGAAGAGTGTTCTCCAGCAAGGCAAGCGGAACGCCGTCGGCGAGCCGTAGGCGCTTCAGGAAGAGTGTCGGGCTGCCGACTTCGATACCGAGCATTTCGGCAGCGCTCTCATCGGCAACCCTGTTCTCGGCAAGGAGAAGCTGCGTTTCGGGTGATTGCCCGCTGCGCTCCAGGTCTTCGAAGAGGCTGGTGAATTCGACGTTGCGGGTGACCCGACCGTGGACGACCTGGGTTCCTACCCCGCGGCGCCGAACGAGGAGTCCCTTGTCGACGAGTTCCTGGATGGCGCGCCGAATCGTCGGTCGGGACAGCCCGAGCCGCTCGCCCAGGGCGACTTCGTTCTCAAGACGAGAACCCGGCGGCAGCGTGCCGTCGGAGATTGCCCGCTCCAGACTTGTCGCCACCTGGTAGTAGAGCGGAATAGGCCCCGACCGATCGATGTCGAGGAAGAGCTCTTCAGGAAGTGTCTGTTCCGCTTGAGCCATGGTGTCCCCCTGGGATTGGCGTGGCTGTATGTCGTAACAACATTACAGTGCCCGCCCCAAGTGACCACAGGGCTCGGCGCCATCTCCTGTTTCGACCCGCGGAGAACGCTTTCCGATTTACCTTGCGGAAAGCGTTTCCCCATTGTAATAATGTTAAGACGTATCGGTTTCGGAGCCCTGCACCCTTCCAAACCCAATGCGATCACATCGAGCAATCACGGAGATTGCCGGTTCCGCCTCAGGAGGACTCAAAGATGAAACTACTCCCCGCCACCGCACTGCCGAAGGCAAGCGCCTTCCGGTGGAACTCAGCATCGGGCAGCTCGCACGGTCGAGTGAAGCGCGCTGCAGCGCTTCTTATCGGCGTGACAACAGTGTTCGGTCTCGCTGCGTGCTCCGGTTCCGACTCGGGAAGCGCTGACAAGCTGACCCTGTGGATCTCGTCGAGCGCAGAGCAGCAGGCTGGTTACGACACCATCGTCGAGATGTACGAAGAAGAGACCGGGGTGACCGTCGAGGTCGTCAACCTGCCGTACGACGGGTACGCAACGAAGTTGCGCAGTGCAGCCCAGGCCAACTCCCTTCCCGACATTGCGAGTGTTCCCGCCCTCGACCCGATCTGGACCGACGTCCTGGTCGACCTGGACGGTATCTCATCCAACCCGGACAACAACATCGACGAAAGCGTTGTCGCGAAGAATGAGGACGGAAAAGTTCTCACCATTCCAACTGACGTTACGGCATCCGGAATGTTCATCAACAAGTCGCTCTTCGACGAGGCAGGCGTCACCTACCCGACTGACCCGAACGAGACCTGGACCTGGGACGAGTTCCTTGCCGCGACCGATCAGGTGCGCGAGGCAACGAGCGCCGAGTACAACCTGACCTTCGATTCGTCACCGTCGCGGCTGCGCGCCCTCCAATACCAGATGGGCGGCAACGCAATCCAGGGCGACGAGGACGGCGTCTTCTCCACCAACGACAAGACCCTGGACATCTACGAGTACTTCAAGGAGATGAACAACGACGTCACCATGCCGAAGTCGGTGTGGACGAGCGGTGGTGACCCCAACGCGCTGTTCAAGAGCGGCCAGGTCGCGGCATACTTCTCGGGCGTCTGGCAGATTGCTGACTTCGCGAACACCATCACTGACTTCGAGTGGGCAGCGGTTCCGTCGCCTGCGCAGCCGGTGCACGCAACGGACCTGAACTTCGGGGGTCTCGCTGTCGCATTCGAAAACTCAGAAGAGCGCGGCGAAGCGGCTTACGACTTCCTCGACTGGATGTACACCCCCGAGAACTACAAAGTCCTCGTCGAAGCTAACGGCTTCCTGCCCGTTGAGACCGGCCTCGACGTGACCTACCCCTTTGAGTCGGAGACCGCTATTGCCGGATTCGATCTCTACAACAAGGAAATCGAACTCGCTGACCCGATCTCAAGCTCGTTCGGAATCGCTCAGATCAAGTGGGCCCTCGCCGGTAAGTCGCTTTCTGAAGACCCGACGGTGACCCAGATGGGAGCGTTTATCAACGACCAGCAGGACGCCGAGACCACCCTGAAGAACATCCTCGCCGGATACAACGATCAGGTCGGAGGCGAGTAACACGTGACAAGCCAGACCGTGGGCGCCCTGACGACGAAAGTTGGGGCGCCCCGGCGGCGGCGATCCGCGTACAACCGCTACCGCCTCGCGCCGCTGATCCTCATCTCGGCGAACGTGGTGCTGTTCGCGCTCTTTTTCGTATGGCCGGGAACAATCGGTCTGGTCTACTCATTCACGGACTACACCGGAATCGGTGACCCGGACTTCGTTGGCCTGGACAACTACGCCAAGCTCTTCGCGGATTCCAACTTCTTTGCGGCATTCGGCCGGACATTCTTCTACGCGGCGATGTCGGTTCCGCTGACCTACGTGCTCTCGCTCGCGATTGCGAGCCTCTTGGTCAGCAAATTCACCCGGGGCAAGACCGCGGCGCGCGTGATCTTCTTTATTCCGTGGCTGCTCTCCCCCATCGTCGTCGGTGTCATCTGGCGGTGGATGTTCGGCGAGAACTTCGGTCTCGTCAACTTCCTGATCCAGAGCGTGGGCGGCGATCGCGTTCCCTGGCAGTCAGACCCGAACCTCTCGTTGCTCGTGGTTGTCTTTGCGGGAGCGTGGGCAGGAACAGCGTTCAACATGCTGCTGTTCATCGCCGCGATCAAGAACGTGCCACAGGAGTACTACGAGGCCGCAGAGCTCGATGGCGCCGGATCCTGGGCGAAGTTCAGGAACATCACCCTGCCGAGCATCGCACCAACGTCGTTCATCGTGATCCTGCTCTCCACGCTCGGGGCGATCAAGGAATTCGCGATGATCCAGTCCCTGAACAACGGTGGACCCGGAACCGAGAACAACCTCCTTGTGCAGTACATCTACCGTTCCGGATTCCAGAACGGCCAGATCGGCTACGCGAGTGCTGCATCGATGATCCTCATGGTGATCCTGCTGATCATCGCCCTCATTCAACTGTGGTTCAACAACAGGAAGTCGGTGAAGGGATGAGCCTGGAAACACGGCAAATGACCGTTCCCACGCGTGTTCGACCGCAGAAGGACCCTCGCGATTCGCTTCGCGGCTCGAAGGAGCGCACCAAGGCAATCGGTGCGAGCGCGCTGCTGTGGGTGCTCGCTGCTGCCTTCGGCTTCCCCGTGATCTGGTTCGTCCTGAGCTCGGTCAAGCCGGCTGGAGAGCTGTTCTCATATCCACTGAGCCTGCTTCCGTCGAAGCTCGACTTCTCGGGATACGTGACCGCGTGGGAAAACTATGACTTCTACCAGTTCTTCCTCAACACCTCGATTGTCGCGGTCGTCACCACGATCCTGACGGTGTTCGCGAGTGCCTGCACCGGTTATGCACTGGCGAAGTACACGAACCCGTGGCTGAAGGTCTTCTTCGTCTGCATCCTGGCCACCACGATGCTGCCGACCGAAGTGATCCTGTCTCCGACGTTCCTCGTGGTTCGCGACCTTGGGCTTTACAACCAGCTCGGCGCGCTCATCATCCCGTCGATCATCACGGCGACCGGAATCTTCATGTTCCGCCAGTTCTTCCTGACCGTCCCCGACTCTCTCATTGAGGCAGCGCGGATCGACGGGGCGAGCGAACTGGGCATCTTCGCCAGGATCATGCTTCCCCTGTCCAGACCGATCATCATCACGCTGGCGATCTTCTCGTTCCAGTGGCGGTGGAACGATTACATCTGGCCGCTGATCGTCATCAACGACCCGAACAAGTTCACGCTTCAGATCGCTATTCAGTCGATCGTTGGCGCCGAGAACGTCAACTGGTCGGTGCTGCTCGCGGCATCCGTGATCTCGATCATTCCGCTGGTCCTGCTCTACATGGTGTTCCAGAAGTACGTCATGGGAGCCGACATCAACGCGGGCCTCAAGGAGTAAACCCGACGTATCACGTCAAAAGGCGGTCGCAGCTGATGTCAGCAGCGACCGCCTTTCGTCGTTCGGCGCTGTCCTCCCGCGGCCCTTCGCCGCAGGAAAGACAGAGCAGGGAGGACAGAAGTCAGGCCGGACGGATCCGCAGAGTGATGATCTCGAACGGCTGGAACCGCAGCGTCGCGTGTTCGCCCTTGGCCCACTCGACGGAACCCCCGGCGGCCAGCGGCCGCTCGAGGAGGTCAACCTGGGTGACGTCCTTCGCGCCGGAGGGCAGCTCGAGCCGGGCGACTGATCGACCGCCGACGCGCTCCGCCATCCGCACGATCACATCTCCCGAGCGATCCTGCGCAAGCTTGACGCATTCGACCAGTGCGGTCGTCTCCCCGATGGAACGCACGAGGGCCGGCGCTTCACGCTCCCCTGACACGGAGCGAGTGAGGCCATTGAGCTCGTAACCGGCCTGGCTTACATCGAGGATGTCGCCGACGACGAGCGCGCTGGTGAACGCGTGCACACCTTCATCCGCAGCCGGGTCTGGGAACAGCGGCGCGCGAAGAAGCGATTGCCGCACCACGGTGAATGGCGTCGTGTTGAGGAGTGCGGGGTCCCCGGCTGCTACGTCGTCGTGGGCGACACGCGTTACGTCGTGACCGTACATCGCATCGTTGACGATGCCGACACCACAGCCGGGTTCTTCGACGTACACCCAGCGGTGTGCGCACACTTCGAAGCGTGCGTCGTCCCACGAGGTGTTGGTGTGGGTCGGACGCCAGACGTGACCGATCGCTGTCTCCGAGGCGAATCGGTCGGTGTGGATGTCGAGGGGGAAGGCGAGCTTCAGCAGCTTGTTCTTCTCATGCCAGTCGACAGTGGTGCCGAAGTCGACGCGACGCGCGCCCGGAGCCAGGGTGATGCGCTGCGTCACCGATGAATGGGAGAACACTCGATCGATGAGGACACTGACCGATCCGTCTGCGTCGTGTTCCACCTTCATGCCCCGGTGAGCCGTCAGGTCGCGCGCTGTGGCCCGGTAGGTCGGATCGATGTTCCACGCGTCCCACTCCGATGGGGTGTCGACGTGCAACTGAAGAAGGTTGGCGACCGCCCCGGCGGGAATGAGTTCCCGGTGTGGGTGGGCGACGAGGACGCTCGATATCAGGCCATCGGCATCCACAGTGATTGACAGCTGATCGTTTGCGAGTCGGTAACCGCCCTCGTCAGTTGCCTCGACAGTGGCCGCCGTGCTGGGACGACGGGTGACAGCGACCGCACCGGATGGCGCGCCCTGGAGCGGCAGCGGCGTGGCGTTGGCGGTGAGTGCGAGGTCGCCTTCGCCGACGAGTGTCCGCAGGGAACGCGCGATGATCCGTTCGAGTGTTTCCCGAACCTCCGCGTACGTCCGCTCGGCTTCGCGATGGACCCACGCGATTGCGGAGCCGGGAAGGATGTCGTGGAACTGCGCCAGCAGGATGACCTGCCAGGCTGATTCGAGCTCGTCATATGGATACGGTTCACCGGCCAGCACGTGTGCTGTGGTTGCCCAGAGCTCTGCCTCCCGAATCAGGTGTTCACTCTCACGGTTGCCGCGCTTCGTTCGCGCCTGCGACGTAAACACCCCCCTGTGGAACTCCAGGTAGAGCTCGCCTGCCCACACGGGTGGCGTGGCATATTCGCGACGTGCGCGGTCGAAGAACTCATCGGGCGTACTGATCTCGATGGTGGGTGAGCCGTCGAGGTCGCGCAACAGGTCGATCCGCTGCAGCATCTCCCGGGTCGGTCCGCCGCCACCATCGCCGAAGCCGAAGGGCAGGAGCGAAGTTGACGCCGGCCCGTGTTCGCGGAAGTTCCGTTCCGCTTTGAACAATTCGCGCGGCGTCACGTCTGAACTGTAGGTGTGAACCGGTGTCTGGTGGCTGAGAATACGGGTGCCGTCGTTGCCCTCCCAGGTGAATGTACTGTGCGGGAAGGCGTCGGTGTCGTTCCAGCAGAGCTTCTGGGTGAAGAACCATTTTCCGCCGACCCCGCGGATGATCTGGGGCAGGGCTGCGGAATAGCCGAAGGAGTCGGGCAGCCAGGCGCCGTCCGTGTCGATGCCGAATTCCCTCGAGAAGAATTCCCAGCCGAGGAGGAACTGCCGAATCAGTGCCTCACCACCGGGCATATTGGTGTCTGACTCGACCCACATTCCGCCGACCGGAATAAACCTGCCTTCGGCTACCCGGCTGCGGACGCGCTCAAACAGCTCAGGGTAGCTCGACTTCACCCAGGCGTACTGCTGGGCCGACGACGCGACAAAGATGAGGTTCTCGTCCGTATCCATGCGGTCGAGGACGTTCGAGAACGTTCTCGCCACCTTGCGTACCGTTTCCCGGGCGGGCCACAACCAGGCTGAATCGATGTGGGCGTGGCCGGTCGCAACGAGGTGATGGGCGGATGCCGCCGCTGGGCTGTCGAGGAGCGGCTGCAGTCGCTGCAGCGCCTGAGGAGCGGTTCCGGCGACGTCCTCCGGGTTCACCGTTGCGATCATGCTCTCGAGTCCGTGCAGGATCTCCGCGCGGCGTGGCGATGTCCCTGGCAACTCGGCGGCGAGTTCGGCGAGCACCTGCACACGAAGATGGAGGGCTTCGACGGCCAGATCTATGACGCCCACGGAGAAGGTGCCGAGCCGGTACAACGGGTGCTGGGGGGCTGTCGACCGATCACCATAGGGGTTCGGCGCGAAGGCATCCGCACTCTTGAAGTCATTGCCACCGGAAAAATCAGGGTTCGATGCCGCTTCGACGTAGAACAGCAGCTCGTCGCCTGGAGCAGCGGTAAGAGGGACATGGTGATTGCGGGGTTCAAGCCCTTTCACGATCCGCCCGTCCGGAAGCCACACCAGGCCCTCAGACTGAAAGCCCGGCTTGGCGAGGTTGAATCCGAGGTCGAACGAGGCTTCGAACCGGGTCTCGTCGCCCGCAAACTCGCTCCAGCCGGGTGGAACAGCACCGGAAACCCGGAACCAACTCGTCCCCCAGGGGAGTCCCCATTCGGTTCCAGTGGTGGTCGGCGTGAATTCCTGGTCGGATGCCAGAGCGAACGGCACAGGTTCACCCGGGGCATCCCACCTCGCCACTGTGAGCGGGAGCTCGGCCCGTTTGATGTGTGCCAGAAGATGATCGCGCCGGAAGCGATCAATCCGCGCGAGTGCTTTGTCGTGGTCCTGGTGCATGTCAGTGCGCTCTCTCGCTGGTCCAGGCAGTGGGGGTGTCGCGGAACACGATCTGCTTCGTGGCAGTGTCGCTGACCAGGGCGTCAACGCCGTCGATGACCGGGTGCGCGTCGAGGCCATCGCCTTCCCAGCGAATGAACGACGGGTGGATCGGTGTCACCGGGGCGGCTGCAACCGCTTCGACAAAGCGAACAAACCCTCCAGTTCTCTCGAGCGGGGCGAGAAGAGGGCGACCATCGATCCGGTGTCCGATGAGGTTCTCCAAAAGATCCTCCCGGTCGTACCGGCGCTCGGATGTGGTTCCGTTTCGGTTCAGGGTGAGCGTGTCACCGATGTAATCCAGGCGGGCGGATCCCCGGGAGCCGATCACCACGATCGCCGGAGGATCTTCGCGTGGGCCTGCCAGCGTGAAAGCCCCGCTCAGTATGCCGCCGAAGGTCGCTTTTCCGGACTCGGACGGCAGGAGGCGGAACGATGAGGTGTCGTCAGCCTCGATGTCGTTCGCCCGATAGAGATCGACATCGGCTGAGGCTATCGCGTCTGGTGTCTCCCATCGCGCGATGGTGAGCGCCGTCATGATGGCGTGGGCAAACGGGTTGGTCAGGACGCCGTCAACGACGGGGCGTCCGTTCAGGGTCCGACGTCCGGCCCACGCCGCCCTGGTCCAGTAGCGACGATCGCGGGTCCATGAGCCGTAGGCGGCGATTGACTCGAGCTCACCCAGGTCGCCCGCCTGAATCGTCTCGTGCAGGGCGGCGAGTGCGCCGGAACCGAGGCTCTGGAAGCCGACCTGCACGCGGGAGCCGGTCGCACGGGCGGCTGCGACGAGATCGTCAAAGTCTCGCAGTGTCGTCACCGGCGGCTTCTCGAGCAGGACGTCCGCCCCGGCGGCGAGGGCTAGTTCGGCAATGGCACGATGGGTGTGCAGGGGAGTTGCGATGATGACGATGTCGACATCAGTGGCGGCGAGGAGCGCCTCGGTCGTCGGGAAGATCGGCGGCAGTTCATCGACCCCGATGGTCAGCCCGTCGCGAGTGACGGGTCCTGGGAGGGGGTCGACGAGCCCGACGAGTTCAACGCGCGATTGCGACTGGAGTGAGAGCGCGTGAACGACGTGGGAGGCTCCATAACCGTGAATCCCCACAATGGCGACGCGGGGTGTTGCTGGGACAGCAGTCACGATGCGGGATACCTCTCGGTCTCGGTCTCGGTCTCGGGATCGGTATACATATCTCTGGTTTCCGCGCGATCCGCGTCGAGGCGCAGAACGTAGGTTCCCGGCGATCGCCCGGTGATGTAGATGTGGTGCCCGTCGGTCGCGTCACTCCCACCGAGGAATGAGTAGTCCTGTCCCGGTCGGTAGGTCGGCGGGCTGTCGACCGACGCTCCGTTGCCGGGGCCGAACCGCACAACGTCGCCACCGATGCGGTACTCGCCAACTCCCGTCTGGAGGTGACCGTCGGTATCGTTGAGCGGCTCGACGCCAGTGAGTTCTCCACCCGGTCGAAAAGTCAGTTCGAGAGCCCACGCGACATCGGGTCCGTCAAAGGTGAAGTGAAGCTCGGCGCCGGATGCTGTCGGTGTGACCAGCACGGTAGTGGTGAGGCTCACGGTGTCGGTTGCGCGGTCGTCGAACGCCATCGAGGCGGAGAACCGACCGTCGTCGGTGAGTGCGTATTCGCCCTCGGGGGATCGGCGCTCAGCTGCCATCGGTTGGAAGTATGACGCCCCGACCGTTTCGGTGAGGCGATACCCGGCGGCTTCGCCCGTGTCCGTGGCGTCGACCAGTTCGATGCGATCGGCACGGAACGGGCCGAGTCCGAAGAAATCGCGGGACAAACGGATGGAATCGAGCACCACTCGTCCGGCGAAGAGCCGCCCGAGGGTGGGGTTGTTGGCAAGTCCCGATCGGATCGTGCGGACAACCGGGTAGTCGGACCCGCCGAAGGCGACCAGGGTGCGTGTCGGCGATACCACCGATGCGAGGCCTGCGCGCGACGCGAAACTCGATCGTTCCCTCGCGGGCGGTGTCGGTTCCGGCATCACTTCTGCAATGCGTGGGTGAAGAAGGATGTCTGTGAGCACGGTTTCGGGATCGGCGATGCCGTCTCGCGTCGCCTGAGTCGCCGCCCACGAGAAGTCGGGGCGGTTTCGTTCGATTGCTAAGCGCCGGAACGGTAACAGGTAGGGCGCGAGGGGATAGGAGTGGTTCTGATCCTGGCGACGGGACTGGATCGTCTCCACCGACCCATCGGGACGGATGAGGTCGAGGGTAAGGGAGAGGTTACGCTCGACCAGGTCGTGCAATTCGGGGAGATCGAAGACGTCGCCGATCACGAGGAGGGCAGGGTTGGAGACGTAGGCGGCATAGTTGGGGCTGCGTTCTGAGTAGAAGCCGTCGGAATCGATGTCGATCCCTTCCGCAAGCCACTCGTCGGCCCGGGCCCTGAGGTCCGGGTCGGGCCATGCGCGCGCCAGGCGTGCGAGCGCTGCGCTGATTTCCCAACGGTGATTCGGGGTGTGCACGCCGCCGGTGAGCAGCGCGGGCTTTGCCGCGTCGGCGATCTCCTTGAGCTGCAGCTCCAGGCCAGCGACGAGAGTGGCGACCTGCGCGGCGCTCTCCAGGGTCGCGGCGCTGCCGTCCGGGACGCCGGCACGCGCGAGCAACGCCGCAGCGTCGGCCAGGTCGTTCAGGCTGAACGCGGAGTCGGGTGGTGAGTTCACGTTGTCGCCACCGACGAAGAGTCCGGACTTCCCCTGTTGAGCGGTCAGGTGGGTGGCGAGCTGACGGGCGACGTCGAGCGCGAGGATCGAGTCTCGATACCGGGATTCGGGCGTGACGCAGCAGGCAGCGAGAAGTTTGATGCGGCTGGCCAGCGTACGGTGGGGCAGGTGGGCAGTATCGGGGTGATCGATCCCGTCCAGAATGCTGGTTGCCCTGGCGTCCGCGGAGCGGATGACGGCGGAGACAAAACGCTCGTCGACCCGGGTGTCGAGGGCGATTTCACGGCGAATTGCCCCGCCGCCACCCTGGTCATCAGAAATCGCCATGCACCGGCTCCTCACTCTGCCTGACGGCGCCTCCGTCGAAGTTTGTCCTTACAAACTAGCGTAGTAGGTGCTGGTTACACGCAAAACGGATGCCGCACGCCGCCATTGAGGCGATCATGCGGCATCCGTTATTGCCCAGGCCTACAGCGCGTGCGTCAGCCCGAGTTCAGAGTCGGCGTACTTGGCCAGCAGTTTTTCGGCGATGGTGACGGAGTCAACCAACGGGTGCATGGCGAACCCGCGCAGGGCAAGGTTGCGGTCGCCGGTGCGGGCTGCCGCGATGATGTCGCGTTCGACGGACTTCACCTGCTGCACGAGTCCGAGCTGATGCAGGCTGAGGGGCGCGGTGGGCAGGGCCGTCACGCCGTCGCGACTGACCCGGGCCGGAACCTCGACAACCGCGTCGTCCGGCATTCCCGCGATTGCTCCGTTGTTGCGCACGTTGAGGATCATGGTTGCCTCCTCGCCCCGACTGAGCGCCCGCATGACCGAAACCGCAACGCCGGCGTATCCGTCGTCTTCGGGCTCGTCGTCATCGTTGTGGGTGTGTGTCGCTCCGACCTCGGACATGTAGCTGCCGCTGCGCGCATTGACGGTGCGGGTCCAGAGGCCAATCTTGTCTTCGGCATCCGGCAGCCCACGGAAGAAATCGCCCTGCTGTGCGTCGAGGTATTCGCCGCGCGTTTGTTCGCTCGCACTGATGGCCGTGACGGCATCCCGAGTGAAGTAGTAGTAGTACAGGTACTCATTCGGGATGGCGCCGAGCAGGCGCATCCAATCGAGTCCGAAGAGGCTCGCCTCCTCGAAATCAGCGAGCTGCTCTGACGCGAGCAGTCCGGGCAGGATGTCTTCACCATCGAGCAGGATGCGGCGCATCCACCCGAGGTGGTTGAGCCCGACGTAGTCGAGCTCAAGGGCGGCGGGATCGACGCCGATCCGCTCGGCCACGCGACGGCCAAGTCCGATCGGTGTGTCGCAAATGCCCACGACGCGATCGCCAAGGACGCTCTGCAGCGACTCCGTGATGATTCCAGCCGGATTCGTGAAGTTGATCATGAAGGCGTGCGGAGACAGCTCGCGGATGCGCTCAGCGATGTGCAGCATGACCGGAACCGTGCGCATCGCATAGGCGAGTCCGCCGGGGCCGGTCGTCTCCTGACCGAGAACGCCCAGGTCGAGCGCAACGCGTTCGTCGTGGATGCGTCCGGGCAGCCCGCCGACGCGAATGGCACTGAAGACGAAGTCGACACCGGTGACGGCCTCATCGAGCTCGGTGGCGATGGTGATCTCGGGGCGGGCACCGTCTCCGGGGATCTGCTCGAGAAGGTCCCGCATTGGCTGAAGCCGGTCGACCTCAGTGTCGTAGAGGACGACCTCACTGATGTCATGTCCGGAATCAGCGAGCAGTGCCTTGTAGACGTGGGGGACGCGGAAGCCGCCGCCTCCGAGGATCAGGAGTCTCATGCCGTAATGACCTTTCCGTTGGCTTGGACGACGAGATCGAGCGACTCCTGGGGGGTGCCGCTCGTGGTGATAAGAAGATCGATGTCTTCGAGAGTGGTGACGCGGAGCGAGCCCGTTCCCGGGAACTTGGTCTCGGGAGCGATGAGCACGACGCGAGTTGCGGACTCGATCATGGCTCGCTTGATGGGCGTCTCGACGGCCATATCGTCGACGACGTGCCCGTTGGGGCGAATGCCCGTGCAGGTGAGGAAGAAGATATCGGCGTTGAGTTGGCGAAGCGCATCTTCGGTGAGCGTGCCAACGAGCGACTGATAGTTGCGCCGGAGGACCCCGCCGAGAAGGACAAGTTTGACTGTCGTGTCGTCGCGCAGTTCATCGAGAACGCCGAGGTTGCTCGTGATCACCGTCACTGGCCGCCCCCGCAGTCGTCGCGCGATCAGCGGTGTGGTCGTTCCAATGTCGAGCAGGACGACCGAATCATCGTCGATGAGCTCTGCCGCTCGCGCTGCGACCGCATCTTTGCGCTCAAAGTCTTCGATCGACGACACGTGGAACGGCTTCTCGTCAGGCTGTTCGATGTCTGGCTGGGCGATGACAGCGCCACCGTAGGTGCGCAGGAGCTCGCCGTTCGCGTCCAGCTCTCCGAGGTCCCGGCGGACGGTCGCCTGGCTCACGTGCATCTCGGCGGCGAGTTCCGCTACGGACGCGGCACCGCGGGCACGAACAAGCCCGACGAGTTGTCTTTGGCGGTCTTTTGCAATCACGGCTCAACCGTACACGTACTGTGATCGACTTTGCGCAAACTCAACGTTTGCTGCCACTATAGTTGCGCAAGGGATTGCAGAATCGATCAGAATGACTGGACGTGACCGCAGGGACCCCGGATTCGAGGAGGAACAGAGCGGTGAGAACAGCTCCAGCGCATGAGTTCGACGTGGCAGTCGTGGGTCAGACGTTCTGCGACCTCGTCTTTGAAGGTGCGCCGCTGACTTTCGCCCCTGGCACTGAGAGCTACGCCAGCAACCTCGTACTCAGCGCAGGCGGTGCCGCGACGAGGGCTGTAGCTGCCGCACGCCTCGGTGCTCACACCGCGCTGGTGAGCGAACTCGGTTCGGACGAGTTCGGGGGCATCGTTCGAAGCCGTCTCCAACGCGAGGAGCACCTCTCGTTGGACTGGGTGGAAGAGGCCCCGTCCACCCCGGTCACAGTGGCACTCACCTCGGCCGAAGATCGCGCGTTCCTCACCTGGGACGCCGGCCGGACGAGCCCCGCCTTCGATGCGCCGCGTATGCCTGGCGCTCGTTACGTTCACGTTGGCATGGCAGAAGGCATCCCCGCAGCCGCCCTCGAGCTTCGCGCGTCAGGAACCCGCGTCGTTGGAGGAGTCGGCTGGGACGAGAGCGGCGAATGGAGTGAAGCACACCTCGACGCGCTGTCCGATGTCGACGTCTTCTGCCCGAACGCCGACGAGGCCATGGCATACGCGCGCGCATCGACGCTCCTCGAAGCAATTGAGCTTCTCGCCGAACGGGTCCCGACTCTCATCGTCACCGACGGACCACGTGGAGCATGGATCGTTTCCCCCGAGCACCGCACGCCACGGCACGTCCCCGGTTTTTCCGCCACAGCAGTTGATCCGACCGGAGCCGGTGACGTGTTCGTCGCCGCGGTCATGGTCGAACTGGCGAACGGATCCTCGCTGGAGGACGCGGTGCGTTTCGCGAACGCAGCTGCGTCGCTCGCGGTCGCCGCACACGGTGGGGCCGAAGCGGCTCCCCACCGCAGCTCGGTCCTCGCTGTGCTCTCCGGTACGGGTTCCATCGAGAACGGCGCACCGGTCGTCGATGCCGGAACCTATGGGACGGGCGGCGAATGACGACAATTCTGACCTCGGTCACGCAGTCGATCGACCCCGCTGTCGAACGGGGTGAGTACCTGGATTTTGCTGTCGAGGTTCCCGAGGGCACCGTGGCACTGCAGCTGGAGCTTGCCTTCGAGAAAGTGGTCGACGAGTTTCAGCTCTACGGCTCCCTCTTCACCCCCGACGGCTCGTTCCGCGGGCATGTGCAATGCCCTGGCGGACCGGGCCCGCGCCGGCTGTCCTTCACCGTCGCTGAAGCCGGATCATCGTGGGGATGCCTCGACGGGCCCATTCCTGCTGGCACCTGGACGGCACGGATCGATCTCGACCGCTTCGTCATCGCGGGGGAGTATGACCTGACGGTCACCGCTCTTGCGGCTTATGCGGGGCACCGCGAAGACCTTCCCGAAACAGGCACCGCACCGGAAGCGTCGCCGAGCGCGATCACTCTGCCCGGTTGGGTGCGCGGTGAGCTGCACACCCACAGCAGGCACAGTGACGGTGCAACGAGCGTCGACCGCATCGTTGAAGCCGCCGACGCCGCCGATCTGTCATTCCTCGCCGTGAGCGATCACTTCACCCCGAGCCACTGGGTCGATGTCGATCGCCTCGCCGCTCGTCCGGCGACGCCGGTGCTGCTGCACTCGATCGAGGTCACGACGCACTACGGACACGCGAACGTGCACGGCCTCGCCACGTGGCCGGGCAGCTATGTCGATGGGGCTGACGGCGCTTTCACCGAACTCGCTGCGCGTGTGCACGCGCAGGGCGGACTCGTGAGCGTCAACCACCCGTTCAGTGGGCGGCAGGCGTGGCGACGCACTGATGCGCCGTGGGACGTTGTCGACCTGATCGAAGTATGCAATGTGAGCCAGGGGGCGAACAACGACGCCGCGATCGGACTCTGGGATCGGCTCCTTGCCTCGGGTCACCGCGTGATGGCGGTGGCGGGTACTGACTCGCACAGCCCCGACGCCGAGGACGGCCGGCTTGGGGTCGTCACCACTCTCATCCGCGACTCCGTTGACATGACCGAGGCTGGAGTCATTGCCGCGCTCGCCGCTGGCGAGACCTGCGTCAGTCGCGGTGGTGCTCTGAACCTCCAGGCGCTGTCGGGTGACGTGACGGCCCGGATGGGTGGCGATCTGCCGCTCGACGGTCCGCTGGAACTGCGCATCGAGGTCGATTCGCCGGCGAACGCGATGCTCTTTGTCTTCCGCGACGGCCTGCTGTGGAACCTTTTCCCGGTGCGACCCGGGCGCGAGGTCATTGCGGTCGCAGACGAATCCGGTATCCGTGCCCCCTATCGGACAGAACTCCACCTCGGTGACGACTCCGACCAGTTTTGGGCGTCGTGTAACCGGTCCCACGAATCTCTCTTAGCGCTGAGCAACCCGATCTGGGTTGTTTGAACCCCCGATGGAAGGAACCAATTCAATGAAGAAGCTTTTCCCCTTTATCGCCCTCGCAGGCGCTGCCTGCATCGGGCTCTCCGGATGCAGCGCAATCGTCGGCGGCCAGTCGGCGGCATCCGAGACCCTCACCGTCTACACAGTGACCGGTCCTGAAGTCACCGAGCCGCTGGTCGAAGCCTTCGAGGCAGATAACCCCGACATCAAGGTCGAGGTCATCACCAGTGCGGGAACCGGTGAACTCATGGCTCGCGTGGAGTCAGAGGCCAAGAACCCACTCGGCGATGTCGTCTGGGGCGGATCGACAGAAAATTATGAGGCCGTCGGCGAGGGCATCTTCGAAGCCGTCGAACTCGACAACGACTCCAAGATGGTCATGAGCGACCCCGAGCACTACTGGCACGCAACCGACCTGCTCTACCAGGTCATCGCCGTGAACACCGACCGCGTGCCCGACAAGTCGGCATGGCCGACCACGATGATGGACCTGACCGACCCGTCCTGGGGCGAACTGGGCGGCATCGGGTTCGCGACCCCGCGATCCTCCGGAACGACGTACTCGCTGCTCGCGGCAATGGTCTCGGAGTACGACTGGGACTACATCGAGGCGTTCCTGCCCAACGCTGTGCTGCTCGACGGCTCAAGCGCCATGTTCAACGGAACCCGCACCGGTGAGTACGCGGCCGGCTTCATCAACGAAGACCTGGCCGCAACCTGGGCCGCCGACGGATCTCCGATCGAAGTGATCTACCCGACTGATGTCGTCTCCAACCAGGTCGGTGCCGCTGCAGTGATCGCCGGGTCGGCGAACCAGGCAAACGCTGAAACCTTCGTCAACTACCTCATGAGCGAGAAGGGCCAGGAGGTCATTCGTGACGCCGCTGGCCGTCGTCCTGCCCGCGTCGGTGTGACACCGCCGACGGGACTTCCGGATGCTGCCGACCTCAACCTCGCTACCCCTGACCCGGAGCAGTTCGCCGTGGGCAAGGAAGAGGCGCTCGCGAAGTTCGACGAACTCGCCGGAACCAACTAGTCCGATTCTGCACCGGCCGGCGCCGAAAGGCGCCGGCCCCCTACACGAGAGACGGGCGATGACTGTCACCGATATCGAGCAGCGGCCGGATCTAAGCCCGGCCGGACGCGGGCGTCCACCACGCCGCCGCCGCATCCGTAAGCGCGCGGACGCGTGGATGTACGTAGGCATCATGCTCACGATCACCCTCGCGGCGATCATCGTGCTTCCTCAATTGCGGCTGCTGGGCAACGCCTTCGGCGACGGCACCGGCGGCTTCACCCTGGAGAACTTCGGCACGTTCCTCGCGAGCAACCGATTCATGACCGCGACGATCAACTCGATAGTCATCGCGCTCATCGCCGGAATTCTGGCGTGTGCGGTCGGAGTGCCGACCGCATACATCCTCGCCACCTACGACATCCCGAAGCGCAGCCTGATGCTGACGCTCGCGACAATGGCGACGGTCTCGCCACCGTTCCTCGGCGCATACGCGTGGGTGATGCTGCTCGGACGCGGAGGGATGCTCCCTGACGGTTTGCGTCGCCTCGGAATCGATTTGCCGTTCGAGTCGATCATCGGCCCGGGCGGCATCGTCTGGGTCACCATCTGGGCAACGCAGTCGATGGCGTTCCTGATCGCATACGACGCGTTCCGTGCGATCGATCCGAGCCTCGACGAAGCCGCGATGAGTGTCGGCAGCACGCCGACCCGCACCCGGTTCCGGATCATCATGCCGCTGGTGGTTCCCGCCCTGGTCACAGCGCTCTACACGGTCGCCATGCGCATCTTCTCCGATTTCGGTACCCCGCTGATCGTCGGCGGTGGTTTCCAGATGCTTCCGGTTCAGGTCTATTACGAGTTCCTCAGTGAGGTGAAGACCAACCCGGCGCTGGCATCAGCTGCGAGCCTCGTCATGCTGGTGGTTGCCGGCAGCGCGCTAATGGTGCAGCAGTGGGCTCTGCGGCGACGTAACTACGCGTCGGTGAGCGTGCGTGCCAGGCCACTGATCCCGGTGGCCGGGGCCAAGCGCTTCCTGCTGACCGCCGTGCTTGGCGTCGTTTTCTTCATCTCGTTCGTGCCCCACCTGGTCGTCGTGCTCTCGAGCTTCCTGACCTGGAAGGCGGGAGTGCTCTCCTGGCAGTTCACCCTGGATAACTACATCCGAGTCTTCGACCGCAACATGTCTGTCGTGATCACCAGCTTTGTGCTCGCCGGTATCGGCTGCGTGCTGTGCATCGTGCTGGGTGTTGCCGTGGCCTACATCACCGTGCGCCGTCGGTATCCGATCATCGCCCCCGCCCTCAACGCGATGGTGATGATTCCCTACATCCTGCCAGGGACGGTGCTGGCAATCGGCCTGATCCTGAGCTTCAACTCGGCGCCCCTGATCCTCACCGGTACGGCCACCATCATCGTGCTTGCATACGTGATTCGCCGTTTGCCGTACTTCATGAAATCGATCGAGGCGGCACTGAGCCAGGTCGGCGATTCAATGGAAGAGGCGGCGATGATGGTCGGAGCGAACCCGATCAATGCGTTTAGAACCGTCACTCTCCCGGTCATCCGTCCCGCGATCGTCTCCGGCGGTACGGTGGCATTCCTGCAGATGATCACTGAGCTCAGCGCGACAGTCATTCTCTTTGCGGCACCGTTTGCCACGATGACCGTCGTCATCTTCAACAACGCCATGCAGCCAGGAAGCCCGTTTGGAGTGTCATCCGCGATGACCGTGATCCTCATGGTCTCCGTCTACGTCCCCCTGTACTTCGTCCGTCGCCGTTTCTCGTCCATCGAGAGCTCCTGAGGAGAAACCCATGTCAAGTCCCATTCGCGTCCCCTCGAAGACGGTCGACGTCAGCTCCATCCGCAAGGAATTCCCCAAGCACCTCGCTCTTGACGATGTGGACCTGCACGTTCCCGCTGGTTCATTCACAACACTGCTCGGGCCGTCCGGCTGCGGAAAGACGACCCTGCTGCGAATCCTCGCCGGGTTCGAGACTCCAACCAGCGGGACCGTACGTTTCGGCGACCGAGATGTCTCGCGCATCCAGCCGTGGAAACGCGACGTCGGGTTCGTCTTCCAGAACTACGCGTTGTGGCCAACGATGACCGTGGCGCAGACCATCGCCTACGGGCTCAAGCTACGCAAGCTCTCGAAGTCGGAGATCGACGAACGCGTGCGCACGTCGCTCGAGATGGTTGGGCTTGAGACCCGAGCGGATGCATATCCGGGTCAGTTGTCGGGTGGCCAGCAGCAACGGGTCTCGATCGCTCGCGCCCTCGCATTGCGTCCGACGGTTCTCCTGCTTGACGAGCCACTGTCCAACCTCGACGCGAAGATGCGCATCGATATGCGCCAGGAGCTGCTGAGCATCCAGCGCAGCGTTGGCATCACCGCAATTTACGTCACGCACGACCAGGAAGAAGCGCTGGAGATGTCGGATCGGGTTGCGGTTCTGCACGATGGGCGAATCGAGCAGTTCGGCACTCCCGAGGACATCTACGAGCGTCCGGCCACGTCATTCGTTGCCTCGTTCGTCGGCCAGGTCACGCTCATACCCGGGGCAAGCCAGAGTGGTTCGTTCGAGCCGCAGATGGGTGGGTCCAGGAACGTCAGCGTTGCGGATGCGCCAGACACGCGCGAGGCGTTCCTCGCGGTGCGGCCTGAGCACTTTGCGGTAACCCAGGCCGGTGCCGGTGAGCTCGACGCGACGCTCGTGCGATCGAGCTACCTCGGTCGCGGACGCCTCTCCATTCTCACGCTCGACGACGGCACATCCGCCTACGTGTCCCACCGTGATGATCTCGGTCTGAGCCAGGGATCCCGGGTCGGTCTTCGCATCGAACGTGGTTCGGTGGTTCGGCGCGACGGTGCTGTGCATTCCGCAGCAGCAACCACGACGCCCGTGGGCTGAGTCCGTCGGAACGCGGCCGCCTCTGCGTGTGCGGACCCCACCGAGCTAGGCTGGCGAGACCATGTCGAGCTACCCGAAATCCCACACCGGAGGCGGCCGCGACCGCACAATTCCTGAAGCGAACACCGACATCGAAGACGAGTTCCGCGTCGATGTGGAGCGCATCCGTTTCTCGCCATACTTCTCGCGTTTGTCGGCCGTAACCCAGGTGATTCCGCAGGCCGGCTCGGGCACCGTCGTGCACAACCGCCTGACCCACTCGCTCAAGGTGTCGGCCGTCGCCCGCTCGATCGCCGTCGGCTTCCGGGAAGCTCCCGAATCGGTCCGCCGCACGATCGAAGACCTCGGCGGATGCGACCCCGTCGTCGTCCAGGCCGCCGCCGCAGCCCACGACCTCGGCCACCCGCCGTTTGGGCACCTCGGTGAACAGGTCCTCGACCGTGTCGCCCGCACCAAGCTTGGCCTCCCCGACGGCTTTGAAGGCAACGCCCAAACCTTCCGCATCCTGACCGCTCTCGACAGTTGCGACGCCACGCCACGCGGCCTCAACCTCACCAAAGCGGTGCGCGCGGCGGTTCTGAAGTATCCGTGGACCCGCAACGAATGGCGCAGCATCCGTCCCCGTCCTGCCGAAGAACTCCCCCGCGGCGTTGGTTCCGACATGGCGAATGGTGCCCTCAAATTCTCGGCTTACTCGGTCGATGCCCGTGAAATGGCCGATGTGCTCGACGTTTTCCCGGCGATCGCGCAGCACCAACAGACCCTCGAGTGCTCGGTCATGGATGTCGCCGACGACATCGCCTACTCCGTGCACGACCTCGACGACTTCTATCGCGCGGGCGTTCTGCAGTACACCTCGGTGTCGGCGGAGCTCAACGGCTGGCTGGCCGAGCAGTCGTCGCTTGCAGCACTGGATGCCACGGAACTCGCGGTTCGTCGCACCCCCGGCCACTCGCTCGAAGCGGCCTGGCGACAGGTGCAGGCGAAGGATGCCTGGATCGCCGACGCGGATGCCTTCCGCAACGCGGTCGATCGGGTCACGAGCGATCTCGTCGAAGAGCTCCTGACCATTCCATACGACGGCGGACTCGAGGCTGACCGTGCCGTTTCCGCATTCACCCGCCGGTGGATCGACCGGCTCAAGGGGTCGATTCGGGTTGAGCGTGAGCCGAACATCCGCAGTGGACACGTTCGCCTGAGCCGCCAGGCCTGGCACGACGTGGTTGTGCTCAAGTTTGTGCACACCCGATTCGTGCTCGACCGGCCCGATCTCGCCGTGTTCCAGCGCGGCCAGTCGCGGGTGATCGAGTCGCTCGTTGAGGGCTTCCACGGGTGGATCAACGACCCGGCCGATGCCGCCCGCGCCCCGCGCCGCCTGCTCGACTCGGTCGAAGCTGCAACCGAGGAGTACCGGCAGTTGCGCATCGACTCCCCCGAGTTCTTCACCTCGGCCGGGCTGCCGATCGGCGAGTCCGAGATCGTGCGTCTGGGACAGGCCCGTGCCGTGATCGACTACATCGCCTCACTCACCGACGCCCAAGCCATTTCGGTGTCGACCCTGATCAGCGGCACCTCCGACAACCTGTGGGAGTCGGGCCGCGGCCTGTAGTTGGCGCGTGCAGGATTGCCGTGCCGGCGCGGTTGCGGACAGCGCCGGCTTCGGTGGTCGCCAAAGCATGGTTTCGGGGCGTTTGCCGTGGGTTCGCGTCACCTGAACGGATGCCGTGGGCCCGGTTCGACGGATGCGGGCTTCGGTGGTCGCAAATGCACGGTTGCACGCCGTTTGCGGTGCGTTAGCGCCAACTGAACGGATGCCACCGGCACGGGTGCCGCTGCGGCGGGTTCGGTGGTCGCTAATGCACGGTTGTGAGCCGTTTGCGGTGCGTTAGCGCCAACTGAACGGATGCCCAGGCGTCCCCCGCCGACACGCCCGACACCGTGGCATCCGGAATACTCCCCCGCCGCGACCCGTTGGGCCTGAAGGCCCCGCATCCGGCAGGCCACAACGAAAGGCACGCACCGTATGGACTTGTTCTCGCCCGTTTCGCTCGGAGATCTCCACCTCGCCAACCGCATTGTGATGGCACCACTCACCCGGGTTCGATCCGGTGAAGACGGTGTTCCGACCGAACTCGTCGCCGAACACTATGCCCAGCGCGCAGGCCTTGGACTCCTCATCTCCGAAGGCGCATACACGAGCGAAGAATCGCGTGCATTCTGGGGCCAGCCCGGAATCGTCACCGACGCCCAGGTCGCCGGCTGGCGCCGCGTCGCCGACGCCGTGCACGCCAAGGACGGCCTCATGGTCATGCAGCTGATGAACGGCGGCCGCGTCACCCACCCCGCGATCAACCGGTCCGAACGCATCATCGGTCCGAGCGCCATCGCGATCGACGGATCCGTCCACACGCCAGAGGGCAAGCTGCCATTCCCGGTGCCGCATGCACTCACACTCGACGAGCTCGACACCGTGCGCGATGAGTACGTCGCCGCAGCACGCCGCGCCATCGAAGCCGGACTCGACGGCGTCGAGGTGCACGTCGCCAACGGCTACCTGCTCCACGAGTTCCTCTCCCCCGCCGCCAACCAGCGCGACGACAAATTCGGCGGTTCACCCGAAAACCGCGCCGCCTTCGTTATCGAGGTGACCACAGCGATCGCGGATGCTGTCGGTGCCGGCCGCGTCGGCATCCGTATTTCCCCAGAACACAACATTCAGGACGCCCTCGAGACCGACCGTTCCGACGTTCTCGCGACTTACGGCGCACTGATGGACGGCATCGCACCCCTCGGGCTCGCGTACCTCAGCGTCCTGCACAAGGAGCCAACCGGTGACCTCGTGCAGGAATTGCGCACCCGCTTTGGCGGAAAACTCATCGCGAACAGCGGTTTCGGCACGGTGACCACCCGCGACGAGGCCGTCGAACTCATTGACGCGGCACACGCCGATGCCGTCGCCATCGGCCGCATGGCCATCGCCAACCCCGACCTCGTCGAGCGCTGGCGTGGAGCGCACCCCGAGAACCAGCCCAACCCGGCCACGTTCTACGGTGCTGGCGCCGAGGGTTACACCGACTACCCGCGCCTCGACGAGTCGGTGCTCGCCGGCGCGTAGTTCAAGGGAGTTCCGTCGCGCTGGAGCCTGTGTAGGCTGAGCGCGCGCTGAGCCCCCGCTGAGTCGTTCAGAATCGTCGAGAACACCCGTTCCGGACAAAAACACCCGTTCTACCGGGTGTTTTCGTCCGTAACGGGTGTTTTCGCACGACCAAAGCCTCTGGTGGACTCGCCCATGCCGACCGGCACTTCCGCCCAGAGTTCGAATCACCGGCGAAACCGCGTAACGTAGAGAGGTGGCTCCGAGTCCCCGCTCAGGCGGTCTGCGCGAGCCACGTTTCCCGAAAGGTTTGCCTTGAGCAACGAATGTAAGCACGGTTTCGAAAACGGAGCCTGTGCGACCTGCTTCCCCAAAGCCCCGCCAGAACCGAAGGTTGTTGTCGCTCCGAAGCGCGCACCTCGCCCCCGCACCACGAGCCTCCGCACGGCACCCGCGGCCGGCTCAAAGGCTGCAGCTGCGTCGGCGATCGACATCACCGAACAGCGGATCTACCACGTCACCCACATCTCGAACCTCGAGAACATCCTGACGACAGGCGTTATCCTCGCGGATTCGGTCGAGGCATCCCCTCGGGTCGACATCTCCTCGGCGGCTCAGCGCGAGGCGCGACGATCGGCGCCGGTCACACGCGGTGGCACCGCAACGGTTGCCGACTACGTTCCGTTCTTCCTGACGCCGAACGCAAGCCTGTGGGAGAGCCTCCGCGCGGATGCCGCTGACCCACGACTCTCCAGCGAGGCCAGGGGCTCAGCCGTCAACGACTTCGTCGTTCTGGTCAGCTCGATCAAGAAGGTCCGCGACATCAGCGAACCCGGCTACTCCAACATCGTCGTCACCGACGGCGACGCGACCGGCCCGGTCACCCGCCTCGAATCGACGAAGGACAGCGCCGAACGGATGCTTCGCAAGCTCCGTACCGAGGAAGAGTCCGGCCAGATCCTCGAGGCCGAAGTCCTCGTTGAGACCAGTGTGCCGTTCGACGCCATCTCAGTGATCGGCGTCGCAACCGTCTCGGTGCGCGAAGCCGTCAAGGAAATGCTCGAGTCGACGCCGTACAAGGCGAAGGTCGCGGCACACCCGCCGTGGTTCCAGTCTGAGGGCGCGCTCTAAGCGCAGCACGACACGGGCTCACCCTCACTCATCCGATTGGGTGCGGGTGGCCAGGCGTGCGAGGTCGATTCGGTTCGCTGTACCCGTCTTGCGCAAGAGGTTCGAGATGTGTGAGCTCACCGTCTTTTCGCTGATGACGAGTGCCCGCGCGATTTCGCCGTAGGTGCGACCGGCAATGACGTGATCGAGGATTTCACGCTCCCGCCGGGTCAAATCGGACAGAGGCGAATTCGTCGCGGGCGCCGCGGAAGTCTCAACCCGTCCCGTCGGAATGCGCGCGGCCTCGGCGAGGGACAGCAGCATTCGGTGCAGCGGTCGCGCCCCGAGCCGGTCACTGAGGTCGAGCCCGCGTCGAACGACGGATGCCGCACGCTCGCGAGACTGCTGACCTCGCGTCAACAGGGCCTCACCGGCGCGCCAGCAACAGTAGCTTTCCTCCCACGGCAGGAGCGCCTCAGCGAACTGATCAGCGACCCGCAACCACTGAATGCCGATATCGGAAAGTTCGCGTGCTCGTGCGACTTCTACGGCATATAACGCCTGAAGAGCGGCGCACTGGCGATCGTACAGCGGTGTGGATCCGCCGATGTCCCGGATGATGGACGGGAAATCTGCAACGAACTCATCGAGAAGTGCGACGAGATCATCGAATCCGCGACCGGAATCGCGCCTTTCGTCGATTTGGTTGGCGAGGGCGGACGCCCCGAGCGGGACCAGCCACTCGCACATGGTCGGTGGCAGGCCACTCGACCGTGCCCCCGCGAGTGCGGCGGCGAATGCGCTGGGATTGTCGCCGCGAGCCAGCGCGACCTCCGCTCGCACCGCGTCAAACGCGAAAGCGAGAAAAGAACTCTGCACGCGGAACAACTCATCGGCGCGGATGAGGTGTGACTCGGCCTCGGCTGTTTTGCCCTGCCAGGCACACAGTCGGGCAGCGGTGAGTCTCGCGCTGACATCGGTCACAACGCCCGGATCGGAACCCAGCACGGATCGGAGGCGGTCGCGCGTCGTCTCCCAGTCGCCGAAGGCGAACCGCGACGACGACTCCGCCGCCGCGAGAAACGCCACATACGTGCGCGGCGCACCCAGCTGGATGAGGCGTTCCCTGCGCGAACTGACGTGGTCCGCGAATTCCCGGGCCGTCCAGATGTCGATCGCGTTGCCCTCCCACAATGCTGCGTGTGCATACGCCCACCAGTCCCGGGCCTCCACAGCAGCCTCCAGCCCCTTCGTTGCGTGGCTGAACGCCTCGGCATTGCGCTCGTCTGCCAGCGCAGCCATCGACATAGCTGTGCGGGCATATGAGAGTGGCCGCGGGTGCCCGGACCGCTCGGCCAGGCGCACTGCCTCGGCGGCGCGCGCCCCGGCACCCTCGAGATCGGCCCACACCTCCGCGTGGGCGAGTTCGGCGACGGCGAGTGCGTACTGCCAGCTCGTCGTGTCGACGTTTGCGGCATCGACAGCCGCCTGCGCCTCGGCCACGGGGAGAAAGCTCCTGCCTGTGGAGAACCGCAGGTGCATCCGGCGGATCAGCAGCTCGGCGGTGTCGAGGGGGGAGACACCCGGTTCATCGAGCAATTGCTCGATCGCGACAAGCTCTGCCTCCTGGGCCCCGGCTGTTTCGGCCGCCATCCGCAGCCGGTCGAGAAGATCGCGAGCACTCGCCGAGGCATCCGGAAGAAGTGGTCGCAGGGTGACAGCGCGCCTCAAGAGCCGCATCATCTCGGGGCGTCCACCGGCATCTCCCGCTTGAGTCGCCGCGGTGAGCGCCCAGTAGAACGCCAGGGCAGCGTGCTCCGCACGGTAGTGATGGTCGGCGATGGCGATGAGCACCTCGATCCGACGCGCGCCGGTTGGCAGGTGGTTTTCGTAGTATTCGGCAAACTGCGCGTGCCACCGATGCCGGGCGTCCGGTGTCAGGGAACGCTCGAGAACCTCGGCGATCAGTGGGTGGTGGAACCAGTATGTGCCGTTTGCCGCCGCATCGAGGGTCTGCGAGGCCACGGCTTCGGCGAGCAGGTCTTCGACATCACCGGTGCCGGTCACCGCTTCGAGTGTGTCGGCCGAAATCGGGCCACCGTTGACGGCGAGCACTTGCGCGAGCTGCCGGGCATCGGGGGAGAGGCGATGCCAGGACTGCAGCACTGCGGCTCGGAGGTCCTCGGGAAAATCGGTCCCGATGTGCCGTGCGTCAGCGGGAAGCCCCGCGACTACGAGTCGGGTCAGGTAGGCGTTTCCCCTCGTGTGTGCATAGACCTCTTCGACGAGTGACTGGTGCGGTGTCGCGTCGAGCAGGAGGGCGACCTGCTCGCCCGTCGCGACCCGGTCCAGTGGCTGCAGGGTCAGTTCGGTCAAGCGTGGCAGCCGCCGAACGTTCGAGAGCCAGTGCTGGAGCCGAAGATTGGACTCGTCGGTCCGAATCGTCCCGAGGATGACAAGCGGCCTCGTCGCCGGGCCGGCGATGAGATACATCAGCACGTCGAGGGTGCTTTGATCGGCCCATTGGAGGTCATCGATCGTCAGCACGACCGGACGGATGGCGCACAGTTCGCTCAGCCAGCTGTCCACGAGTTCGGGCACGTTCGGCGTCAGGTCGGAAACGCGGGGCGGCGGTGGTCCGTCGTTCGGATCGCGGTCGCGCACCGCTGAGCGCAGAGCGAGGAACGGCACGGTGAGCGAGGTGAGGGGCAGGCAGCTGCCGTAGAGCTCGGTGAGGCCTTCCCTGACCTGTTTCACCGCCCGCACGAGTGCAGTCTTGCCGACGCCGGGATCGCTCGACACAACAAGAGTCCCCGCGTGGCCTGCGGCGGCATCATCGAGAATCGCGCCAAGGAAGGCCAGTTCTGGATCCCGACCGACCAGAACCGGGTGTGGCACGCCCTCCCACGGCTCCATCGCCCCAGTGTCGCACCGATCAGTTCGTGATCCGAGAGTCAGACGGAACTTTCTTGAGCAGGGTCGCCTGGCGGTCGTCGTCTCGGTTGGTTGCGCGGGAAACTCAGGGTTTCCGGCGCCGTTCTAAGGGGTTTCTCCCGATGTGGCCGCTCGCAGAGGCGAGCATGCTCAAGGCAGATCAGGTGCGGGGCCGGTCCGATCTTTTCCTCACTGGAGGTCGCCGGCTCCCACCGGTTTCCCGTCTGGCAGGTTCGTCGGGCGCACTCGTTCGAGAGAGGTTCGCTCATGTCCGGTGTAGGTCGTTCTGTTTCCGATCACCGTGTCTCCAGACGGCGAAACACTGCGCTGGCCGTTGCCGCTGGCTTCGTCATCGCGGCTGGAGCGAGCGTGTTCTCGTCCGGTGTGATGGCCGCCCCCGCGCCGCCCGCACCGTCATCCATAACGATTTCAGTTTCGGGCACCTGCGCGCTCGAGCGCATCGGCACACAATTCGTGAAGTGCGACAACCTCACGGGTGCTGGAGTACGTGCGCCCTCATACGTCCCCCGGGCTCAGCGACTGGGCCTCGGTGACCATCGATAAGCGCGCGCACCACCGATAGGCGCGACCACCGAGAGCAGCGCTGCGCGGTGCAGCGTGGGGGTTGTTACCCTGTGCAGGCGCCGGAGTTCACCGCAGTCGTGAGCGACGGTGCCTGGGCGATCACCGGAAGTACCTCTTCCATCGTGAGGG
>JAZQRG010000248.1:0-4073 GCA_045629445.1 Mycetocola sp.
TCCCTCACGTCGACCCGCATCCGCGTAGATCTGCAGCTGAAGAGGTTCGATCTCTGGCCCCGTAGCCGTCTTGTAGTCGACAATGGCGAGGTTCGAGGGCACACCATCATGCTCGTCGTAGATCACATCCGCGCGGCCCGCGACCACGACCCCATTGAGGTAGAGCTCGAACGAGCGCTCGGTCGCCCACGTACGCAGGAACTCCTCGGGGTGGCTGTGGAGATACGTCTGTACGAGCGCGCGAGCGCGCGCCTTCATCTGCTCGTGCGCAGGCTTGTTGGCGAAAGGCAGGAAGAAGTCCGAGTCCACCAGTGCGTCGATTTCGGATGCCGAGGGCATCTGCCCCGTCTCCTTCGTACGTTCCGCGAGCACCCGCATGACGTGGTGCACCGCGTTACCGTAGCCCAGTTCGTCCCGGACGGGTGGAAGAAATCCGAGGCGTGATCGCAGGAGGTAACTGCGCCCGCATGCGAGGTATGCAGCAACGTCGCTGTAGCTCAGCTGCAGGTCTGGGACCTCGATCGACTTCGTGTCGAACGAGTCGGCGCTGCCGCCAACGCCAGAGATCGCCCTAGCTTCCTCGAGGTACGGCGACGGCGCACCCGACTGCTTGTTGACTCGCGCGTGCGAGGAGAGCGAGACCCAGTCGCGGGCTCGAGTTACTGCGACATAGAACAAGCGTCGCTCATCGGCATCCGACCCCTCGTAGCGGGAGGCGTCGAACATCTCGCGCGGCAACAGCCATGTCTGCTGCCTGCCGGTCCTCATCGAGGGGAACCGCTTTTTCGTGAGCGAGGGAAGGAACACGATGGGCCATTCGAGCCCCTTCGCTCCGTGCACCGTGCCCAGGGCAACGGCGTCGCCAGTCAGGTCCTCCTCGCCGTCAAAGTCGTCGTACTCACCCGACGCATAGTTCAGCATCAGGATGGCGAGACTCTTGTAGTACCAGGGGCTCCAGGACGCGCCCACCTGCTCGCCCGGATTAGCCGGATCCCTGCGAGATCGACGCTGCACCGATTCGTAGTCCGCGAGCACCTGCGTGAAGCGGGCGATAGTGCCTAGGGTGTTGCGAACCAGAAGGTCGTCGAGGTTCCAGTCTTTGATACCAAGGAGACCGAGCAGTGCGTACAGATCGCCGATCAAGTCGACCGACGTCGACGTCGTCGACGCCCGTGCCTTCCACGCGGTCAGATGCTCGCGGACGAGTTGCAGCGACCGCCGGTTGAGCGTGAACGCGCGCACGAGGGCGAGAACGACCTCATCGAGCGTGACATCGACGCGATCCTTGGTGCCCGCGAACTTCCACTGGAGATCCGCGAGCCACGTGTACACCGAACCGAGTGCATCGGCGACGGGCTGCTCGAATAGGCCGGTGCGTCCACCGGGCTGTACGGGAATCCCGTGGGCAGCGAACGCGTCCATGAGCTTCGGGTAGGCGGCTTTACCGCGCACCAACACGGCGACAGAACGGAACGGCACGCCGCTTGCATTGAGCTCGACGATGCTCTTGGCCAAGTCTGACGCTTCGTCGGCTTCGGTGCCCCTGCCGACGCTGATCTTTACCGACTCACCGGATGCCGGTCGGAACGGCAACATCTCCTTGTCCAGTCGACCCTGGATCGACCCCGCGAAGTCGTTGGCGAGGGAGACGATCCCGGGCCGTGAGCGACGGTTGGTGAGCAGGCGGAACTGCGTAACGTCCGGGTAGCGCTCCGTGAACGTCACGATGTTGTCTACCGCTGACCCACGCCACTGATAGATGGCCTGATCGTCATCACCGACGACCACCAGATCCGCGCGCCCGGTTGGCGATGCGAGTAGCGAAATCAGCCGCTCCTGCGCCGGGTTGATGTCTTGGTACTCGTCGACGATGAGGTGCTCGACGACCTCCGTGACAGCCTTGTGGATCGCAGGCTGCTCGAGATTTCGTACCGCCTGGACGATCTGCTGACCGAAGGTCAGCACGCGGTAGCGGTCGAGCGTCGCGTAGTAGTCGCGAACGGCATCCTTGAAGTCACCATCCGGGAGCTCGTCAACGTCGATTAGTTCGTTCTCGAGTACGTCGACGCTGCGAAGGAAGTTCTTGATGCCGTCGAAGAGTCCGCGACCGAAACGCTTGACGTTCAGTCGGTTACCCTCGCGTGACATCAACGCGACGAGCTGGTTCTCATCGATGAGGGAGTACGCCTCGAACCGCGGGTCGTACGCCTGAAGCAAACGGAAGCAGTACGCGTGGATGGTGCTGACCTGAAGCTGGCCAAGCTTGTCGCCCGCGGCATACCCGACGCGTGCCGTCACCCGCTGCCGGATGCGTTCTTTGAGCTCCGCGGCAGCCTTCTCGGTGAACGTGAACGCGACGATCGAGCGAGGCTCTACGCCAGTCGCGATGAGGTCGGCGACACGCTGCGCGACCACCTCGGTCTTGCCTGATCCCGCGGCCGCGATCATCTGAATGTGGCCGCCTCGGTGCGTGACAGCTTCTGCAGCGTCGCCTTCGAGCGACGGGAATGCCGGTTCGCCTACATTCATCGTGCCTGTCACGATAGCCACGGATGAGTGCTCTCATCGAATGTCGGTGGTGTGTAGCAAGATCAATTTAGATCGGGCTTCGAGATCAGCACACGCCGGGCCGGCGACGCGAGGCGAACCCCGCGGTGCGTTTATGTTGGGTGTGAGTAGGGGGAAGCGTGGGAGTGATCTCGACGGGCGGCGGGTCCAGCGCGGTCGCGGCATCCGCCCATGCCGCCTGCGCGCGCTTCCGCGGCACGGATCCGCTCATAACGGGCCGCCCTCGCCGCACGCTCGCCGCCGATGTTGGCTACCCCGATCTCGGAGTGGGAATCCCCGAGGCGCGGTGGATGCGCGCTATGACCTTCGAACGGCTCGTTAAGGATCGCGCCTTCGCGAGTCGTGTGACCACGACCACGGTCGGCGCGCTCGGTCTCGCACGCCCGGCAGCCGTTGTAACCGTTGATGCAAAGGTCAGTTCAACGAGGACCCTCGAGCTGCTGGCCGACGCGCAGGCACGCGCGCAGGATGCTGGCTCAGCCACACTGATCCACGAGCCATCGGTCCCGTTCCCCGGCTTTGAGAGCAACGAGGCGACCGAGGTGAAGCCCGACTACGTCGTCGTTGCGCCGAAGACCCCTGCTGAGGGCGGAGGCTCGTGGCTGATCGTGGGCGATGCGAAGGATTACGAGCGGGTGCGGTCGCGGATCGACGACGGCCGACTGCTGAAGGGCTTCCTTCAGGTCGCCCTCGGCGCGGAGGCGTTCTCGGTATGGTCGAAGGTCCCCGCTGGAATGGCGGTGCACGAGCACGGCGTGCTCGCCGTGCCGCGTAATGCCTTCCTCCAGCCGACCGCCGTCGTCGAAAACCTGCGCGACCATCGCATTGAGGTGCGCATGCGCGTCGCGGAGCGGCTCGCCGCGTCGCAGGCGCTTCAGCTTGGCCCGGACGACGGCGCGCTCGAGTTCGTGCGTCATCTCGCCGCGACCTTCGATCCGTCGAGGTGCACAACCTGCAACATGTTCGTGCTCTGCCGTGACGAGCTGCGCCGCTCGACCAACCCCGCCGACCTGTTGGTCGAGCTTGGTGTCGACCCTGACCTGAGGCCTCACGTCGCAGGGCTCGTGGACGGGACCGGTGTGGTCGGCGCCGCTCCCGACTCAGTCGTCGCCGGCATCCGCGCCTCGGTCGAAGGTTTCGCGGTGCACACGGGTCAGCGGCGCACCGATCCGGCCGGGGAGCCCGGCACCATCAACGTCGTGCTAGCAAAGGCGGATGCTGCCGCCCTGGGGGTGCACGGAATGTCGGTTCAGCGCATTGGTGCCGAGGGTGCGAGCGAGTGGGTCACCGAAGTCTATGAGGCGCCGCAGTCGTCCGAGACGCGGCAGAAGGTCATGCGGCTGCTCGGGTCGGCGATCGAAGGTGCCATGCGCGCTCAGCGCAGGGCGAACCCCGATGCGCCCGCCCCGATCCACCTGGTGGTTCCCGACGGGCAAACAGCCGATGTCCTCACGTCGATGGCCGACAATTTGGCCGGCGTCGAGCTCAGTCGGCTCCGCTGGTTG
>JAZQRG010000249.1:0-3343 GCA_045629445.1 Mycetocola sp.
CCGACGTCGTGATGCACGTCGAGAAAAATACGTTGCCGACTGCGTGAGCCGGGCGTACCTTCGCTGGTACACGAGGAAGGAGGTGGTCTGAAATTGAGTTATCTTCGGACATGTGAGGTGGCTACCCGCTAGCCTCTCGACAAGTGTTCCCCGACCGCGAGCGGCCGGCGAATACCAGGTAGTCGCCCGACCCCCGAGTCCCCGGATCGTCCCGCCGGGCTCGTCGAGAACCGGATCTTCTCCGGCTCGCCGAGACGACTCGGGGGTCGTTCGTGTATCGGACCCTCCTCAGTCAGCGAAGTGACGCTTCGCCGCCCTACTCGTTCAGTTGATCGCGATCCGGTCGGGTTCGTTGCCGTCCACCTGGTAGTTCTCACCGGCAGAGATGGCGCGAGGGGCAAGCCCTTGCTCGATTGCGAACGTCATGAGTCGCGTGAGAGAGTCCTTGACCTCACGCAGCATCGTCAACGTTGGAGAGTTCGGACTGTTGAACGCTTCGAAGCGGCTGATCTGCGCGGCAGTCCGAGTTTCCGTGTCCGCGAGCTGGTACCAAAGGTTTTGATCGAACGGCAGATCGAGCAGTTTGCGGGCGTATTCGACCGAGACCCGCAATACGAGGGCCTTTAGATCCAACGCGGGCTGCGCTTCGCCGCCTCCACCGGTGACGGCGGAAGTCGCAACGGCCGCGCCTGCGCCGGCCAATCCGCCGAGCATCGCCAATCCACCCACCATTCCGCCCGGTCCGAAGGCAGCGAGTCCCCCGGTGATCGCCGCGGCGCCCGCAGCGGCGGCGGGTGCGGCTGCAATCAATCCGACGGGTCCGGCAGCCAGCAGCGCAACTCCGGCCGCGGCTGTCAGAACCCGACCCCACGGCACTCCACCTCGACGGTCGAGAGATTTCTGAACGTCCTCGATTGCGCGGAGGACCTTCGAACCGACATCGGTACTGAAGCCCATCGCGAAGGTGACCTCCGAAATCGCACGCATCGGTGCCTGCTCGACGTCGATCTCGTAAGGGTCGACCGCATTTGTGAGTGCGAGGACAACGAGTTCCCCTACCGCTTCGTGCAGTTCCCACAGGAGCGGCACCGGCGGCAGCTTCCCGTCGACCAGTTGATGCAACTCCTCGGCCAGCGGCTGCTGGCCGACGGTGGCGAGTTCCTCGATCTCGGCGATGATCTGATCCTGACGAAGCCGGAGGGCACCCAGGTACTTGGCCGCAACCTCCTGGTTCTTGATGTTCCGAGCAACGGCATGACCGTAGTGGAGCATCAAGAGAACAGATGCTTGGGAGTCGGTCAGGCGCACCGCAATTCCGGACCGGGCGAGCGCGATGTCTTTGGATGGATAGACGATCTGGGCGACGAGACTGGCGACACCCGGATGCCCGAGGTAGGCGCCCGAGCCGTGTTCGAGGTTTCCGATATCGATGGCGAAGTCCTGCGCTGCGGGGAAGAGTGACGCCAGACCACGGCCGCCGGTCACGATGTCCCGTGGGTTGAAAACGTTGGACCAGTCGTCGACACGTGCGTACGGGAATCTCTTCAGAAGTCGCTCACTGCCCTGGTGCAGCGCGGGGGAGGCAGCAGGACTGCCGATCGTGATGAAGCGGCGGACGTGCACATGCTCGGGCAGGTGATCGAGGAAGTCGATGGCGATGACGCTGCCCAGGCTGTGGGCGATCAGCACGATCTCGTCGGCGTAGTCCTGATCCATGAGGAATCGGAGGACGGCACCACGCAGCGGTTCGTTCTGGACGTACCGACGGACCTGGGTGAGATCCAACGCGGAAAGATTCCCTATAGCGAATCCCTGCAATGTGTTGAGTGGCGCTTCGGGCACCACGTGAGCGCCGAAGCCCGAAGGCGTCGACTTCAGTCCCAGGTCCCGCTGGATTCGGGCTTGTCTGCGCGCGAACTCGAAGCGCGCTGCGGAATCGTCCTTCACCCGGTACGTCGGGGCCGGCATCTTCGCGCCGATCCCCTCCGTGGAAAGAATCGAACTGTATCGGGGAGCGAAGGTATCGGCGCGGTCGATCGGGTCGTGACCTGCCTGCACCAGCCCGCGGTTGAGGCCTTCCAGCCAACCGGCCCGTGGGTCTCCGTCTCCGATTCCGTGCAGGAAGACTACTTTGACCGCCACTGGTTTCTCCTCGTCGTAAGGTGCGGCACGCGTCGATGCGCGCCGGAGACAGGGCCGTGCAGGTCGGCTGGTACCGACTGCACGGAGCCCTGTATGCCCGGTATCGCTACGTTGGGGCGGTTCGTTGCACTCAGAATCAGAATGCCGTTGTCGTGAGCGCTGTTTCAGCTACCAACGGCGGGAAAGCCCAGATCACGGCTTCCGTGGGCGTTTCGCGACGCTGGAGGAAGTCAGGCACAGCACCGCAGAGGAAATCAGCAGCAGCCACAATCCCCACCCGACCTGGACGCCGATGGGCTCTCCGAAGAACTCGGCGGTGATCGAGCTGACCTCGAACAGGTCGTAGACGGAGATCGCCACACACAGGACCCCGATGACGGGGACACCCCATCGAAGTGCCGCCCATTCACCCGAACCTCGGGAGAGCTGCCCGAACAACGCAACCGCAGCGATCACACCCAGAACAAGCGTGATGACGCCGTCGCCTTCCACTCCGTTCTTGGTGAACGCGAAGAAGCTCGCCCACGGGCCGAGGCTGCCGACGATGATGCCGAGGCTCGCGATGAGCGCAGCGATCAGATTGGCTGTGTACCGTCGGTCGCCGGCAGACGCCCGGAGCGTGGGGGCAGGTCGAGTCTGCTCGGCCCACTGCTGACCGTCCCACCAACGTTCGATGCTGGGGTTCTGAGGGTCCGGGTTCCATCCTGCAGGTGCATTCATGGGAGATCCTTTCGCGAACTCGTGTACCGACCTGGGGTCGGTTCGGGCGTGCTCATGCTGATTGCGTGCGCGATTCGTCGAGCGACGCAACGATGTTTCTCGCGATCTCTGCTGCCACTGCGGGCGAAACCTTCGCGTCGTAGCAACGCCGTGCCGCTACCGCGAGACGGTGTGCGGCTTCGTTGAGCGGGTGTCCGTCGTGACCGCGCACCCAGTCGAATCGCACCGATCGACCCTGGATCGAGCGGTGGATGCGGTCGACTACCCCGGAAACCGCGGGCCGTCCCTTGTATGTGCCTGCGAGACATGCGATCGCGAGGCGGCTGTCGGTGAGGATGTGCAGGTCGCGGTCGGGGAACTTTGTCGTGGCCATCTCGATGGCGAGCAGTTCGCCCTCCAGGATCGAGCGCGCGTCGGGCGCCATGAGCATCCGGTGGACGCCCTTCTCAGAAACGCAGCCGAGACCGGTTCCCCGAAATCT
>JAZQRG010000250.1:0-1903 GCA_045629445.1 Mycetocola sp.
AGCCAGAAAAGCGGGGTGGAAACGTCGAGCTGAGCCATGCCCTTCAGTCTGGCAGCAGTTCATGCGAGCATGAACCATGGCTACGGCGGAGAAATTCTCGAGAGCGGCTGATGCGTTTGTCGATGTGGTTCGGGGGATCAAACCAGACCAGTGGGAGACGCTCGGACTCGGTGTCTGGAGTGTGCGTTCGCTCGTTGGGCACACGACCCGCGCGCTCATCACCGTTCGTGACTATCTCGAACTCGATCCGGCGACACAGGTCGATATGGAGACCGCCGGTGACTACTACGGGCAGATCTATCTCGTGTACACGAATCCTGAGGCAATCGCGCAGCGTGGCGTCCAGGCCGGTATTGCCCTCGGTGACGATCCGATCGCACACATCGAAGCACTCAAGAAACGAGCGCTCGACCTGATTGCGGAGCAGGATGCCACGCGGCTGGTTTCCCTCGGCGGCATGGGTATTCCATTGGACGAATATTTGAAGACCCGAGTGTTTGAGCTGGTCGTCCATTCGATCGATATTGCGCGTGCGACCGGTCAGACCGCGCACTTCGCGCCGGAACTCATCGAGGAGACAGCGGCACTCGCGGCGGGAATTGCGGCGAGGAAGGGCGATGGCGAGCAGGTGCTCATGGCGCTCACCGGCAGGGAGCAGCTTCCGGAGCGGTTTAGCGTCGTCTGATCTGCCGAAGAAGTTGCGCGAAGCATCTTCTGTCTCGCGAATTCGCGAGGTATGTTCGGACGATGAGTTTCATCGAAGCTCGAGAGCTTCGGAAGACATACACCCCCAAGGGAGCCAACCCGGTCCACGCGCTGGATGGGCTTGACCTTGATGTGCCCGAGGGCACGATCACGGCGATTCTCGGACCGAACGGTGCGGGCAAAACGACAGCCGTGAAGGTGCTCACGACGCTCATCGTTCCCGACAGTGGAACCGCGACGATCGGCGGCATCAATGTGCTCGAACGACCGGAGTACATCCGACCGATCATCGGGGTGTCCGGCCAGTATGCGGCTGTCGATGAGAACCTGACCGGGTTCGAGAACCTCGACATGGTTGGCAGGCTCTACCATCTCGGAGCGAAGGAGTCACGGGCTCGGGCGCGCGAACTGATCGACCTTTTCGAGCTGTCCGAGGCCCAGAATCGTCCGGTGAAGGGATTTTCGGGAGGTATGCGGCGTCGGATCGACCTTGCGGGTGCCCTCGTGACGCGGCCACGTGTGCTCTTCCTTGATGAGCCAACCACCGGACTGGATCCACGGAGCCGGCTGGGCATGTGGGACATCATCCGGTCGCTTGTCGACGGAGGCACCACGGTGCTGCTGACGACCCAATACCTCGAGGAAGCCGACCAGCTCGCTGATGACATTTGCGTCATCGACACCGGCAAAGTGATCGCGAAGGGCACCGCCGATGAGCTCAAGGCGTCGGTGGGCGGCCAGCGTGTCGAGCTCAACCTCGTGACAGCGGACGACGTGGTGGACGCCGTCGAGGTCTTGCGTCGGTTCGGAACCGTCGAGCCTGCGGTGTCCAACGATTCGCGGACGGTCACGGTGAGTGTTGAGAGTGGGCCCGAAGCGCTGCAGCTCGTTCTTGGCGAACTCAGCATCCGGAATGTCGCTCTCTTCGATGCCGGAATGCGCAGGCCGACGCTCGATGACGTCTTTCTTCGGCTGACCGGGCACGTTGCAGTCATCGAAACGGATGAGGATGCCGAGCCAACGGATGCCGGAGCGCGCAGGAAGGCGAAGAAGACGGCATGACCACGACAGAGAGGGCACCGGGAGTCGACGTTCCGAATCAGCCGGGTGCACTGGCCGGGTGGCTCAACGACGGATGGATCACCACGAGGCGCAATCTGATCAAGATCAAGCGCGTGCCGGATATTCTCGTTTTCAC
>JAZQRG010000251.1:0-36263 GCA_045629445.1 Mycetocola sp.
ACCTCGTTGATGAGGACGATCTGGTCGAGGAACCAGGGATCGATCTTGGTGGCCTCGAACAGCTGCTCTGGCGTCGCGCCGAGGCGAAGCGCCTGCTGCACGACGACGATGCGGCCGTCCGTCGGAACCTTCGAGATCTCGACGAGTTCGTCGACCGAACGGAGTTCTTCGCCCCAGTGGAAGCTTGAGCCGCGCTTTTCGAGCGAGCGAAGCGACTTCTGAAGTGCCGTCGAGAAGTTCCGGCCGATGGCCATCGCCTCACCGACGGATTTCATCGTTGTCGTGAGCGTGGCATCCGCTGCAGGGAACTTCTCGAACGCGAACCGCGGAACCTTCACGACGACGTAGTCGAGTGTCGGCTCAAAGCTTGCCGGCGTGACCTTCGTGATGTCGTTCGGGATCTCGTCGAGACGGTAGCCGATGGCGAGCTTTGCCGCGATCTTGGCGATCGGGAATCCCGTCGCCTTGGAGGCGAGGGCGCTCGAGCGGGACACCCGCGGGTTCATCTCGATGACGATGATGCGGCCGTCAGCCGGGTCGATGGCGAACTGGATGTTGCAGCCGCCGGTGTCGACGCCGACGGCGCGAATGATGTCGATGCCGATGTCGCGGAGCTTCTGGTACTCGCGGTCGGTGAGGGTGAGCGCGGGTGCGACGGTGATCGAGTCGCCGGTGTGCACCCCAACCGGGTCGACGTTCTCGATGGAGCACACTACGACCGTGTTGTCCGCGGTGTCGCGCATGAGCTCGAGTTCGTACTCTTTCCAGCCGAGGATCGATTCCTCGAGGAGGACCTCTGTCGTCGGGCTCTGGTGCAGGCCGTCACCGACGATGCGGCGCAGGTCTTTTTCGTTGTACGCGAAGCCTGAACCGAGGCCACCCATCGTGAATGACGGGCGGACGACGAGCGGGTAACCGAGGTCTTCGGCGAAGCCGAGCGCTTCCTCGACGGTGTGTGCGATGTGCGAGCGGGCGACATCGGCGCCGGCGTCGAGGACGAGCTGCTTGAAGATCTGGCGGTCTTCGCCCTTGTTGATCGCTTCGAAGTTCGCGCCGATGAGCTCGACATCGTACTTCTCGAGGATGCCGTGTTCGTGCAGCTGGATAGCGGCGTTGAGGGCCGTCTGACCACCGAGGGTCGGGAGGATCGCGTCGGGGCGTTCCTTCGCGATGATGGTCTCGATGACCTCCCACGTGATTGGCTCGATGTACGTCGCGTCGGCGAAGTCGGGGTCGGTCATGATCGTCGCCGGGTTGGAGTTGACGAGAATGACGCGGACGCCTTCCTCGCGCAGGACGCGGCAGGCCTGGGTTCCCGAGTAGTCGAACTCGACGGCCTGCCCGATGACGATCGGGCCTGAGCCGATGACGAGGACGCTGGAAATGTCGTCGCGTTTTGGCATTAGTTTGCGTCTCCTGCTGAAGTCTGGTTGTTCGCGATCACGAGGTCGCGGAAGCGATCGAAGAGGTGGTTGGCGTCGTGCGGGCCCGCTGCCGATTCCGGGTGGTACTGCACACTGAATGCGGGGATGTCGAGGCACGCGAGGCCCTCGACCACCTGGTCGTTGAGGCTGTAGTGGCTGACCTCGACGCGACCGAATCCCTCGGGAGACTGGTGGTCGCCCTCAATCGGGAGATCGACGGCGAAACCGTGGTTCTGCGAGGTGATCTCGACCCGACCGGTCGACTTGTCGAGAACCGGCTGGTTGATGCCGCGGTGGCCGAACGGCAGCTTGTAAGTGTTGAACCCGAGGGCGCGACCGAGCAGCTGGTTGCCGCAGCAGATGCCGAAGTACGGCACGTTCTTGCGCAGGACCTCGCGCAGCAGCGTCACGTGAGCATCGGATGCGGCGGGGTCGCCAGGTCCGTTGGAGAAGAACAGTGCGTCGGGCTTGAGGCTCAGCACGTGGTCTGCCGTGACGTTCTGCGGCAGCACCATCACATCGAAGCCGCGCTCGGCGAGGTAGTTGACCGTCGACTTCTTGATGCCGAGGTCGAGAACGGCAACGCGGCCGATCCGCTCGCCCTGTGCCGGCACTTCGTACGGGTCGATGGTCGATACATCGCCGGAGAGGTTGCGTCCCTTCATCTCCGGGCCCTGGCGGACCTGGTCGAGCTGGTCGCCCTCGGAGAGATCGAAGTCGGCTCCGGAGAAGATGCCGGCGCGCATGGCACCGCTCGAGCGGATGCGCCTCGTGACCGCGCGGGTGTCGATGTCGCTGATGCCGACGATTCCGTCACGCGTCAGTTCGCTGTCCAGGCTGTGCTCTGAACGGAAGTTCGAGACCATTCGGGATGGGTCGCGCACGACATAGCCGGCGACCCAGACGCGGGAGGACTCCATGTCTTCGGCGTTCATTCCCGTGTTGCCGATGTGCGGCGCCGTCATGAGGACGATCTGGCCGGCGTATGACGGGTCGGTCAGTGTCTCCTGGTATCCGGTCATGCCGGTGGAGAAGACGACCTCACCGAGGGTCTTGCCCTTCGCGCCGTATGCGCGTCCGACATACCGGGTGCCGTCTTCGAGGACGAGGACTGCGGGTTCTGCTGAGCCAAATGTGCTCATGGTTTCTCACTCTCGATTGACGTGGTGGGTCCGGACGTTGCCGGGCCTGTCGAGTTCAATGACGCCAGCGCGTCGAGGACTGTGGTGTGCTTTGTTGGGTCGATCACGCGAACGTAGCTGTCGGCATCCGTTTCGCCCGATCGCCAGCTGATGGCGACGAGGCCGTCTGATTCGACGACGCGGTCGATCGTCCACGTCGCGGGGCGGGACGAGCGGATGCTGTCGGCTGGCAGGAAGATCGGATCCTGGCCAGGAACCGACAGGACGACGCCTTCCTCAGCGACCGTGAGCTCGGCACGTGCGCGGAATGCCAGGCCGCGGATGGCGAGGCGTTCGAGCGGCTGGTCTGCCTTCGTCGTTGCGACGTAGAGCACGGCCGTTGTGATCAGGGGGTGGATGCCTCCCGCGGGAAGCGGTGCGCCTGCGGACACTCCGCTGTCACGCTTCACGCGTGCGCGCCAGGCGAGCCACATGCCGGTGAGGAGGAGCGCCAGGAGTCCGAGGACGATGATCGCGGGGATGAGCTTGTCAGACATGAGCTGCCGTCCTTCCGGCGAGAGCGCGCGCGGCGACCTCGTCGATCGGCCGGAGCGCGCCGTCGAGAACCGTCGGGTACCCGTCGTGGAAAGTCGCGATAACGCGGCCAGGCAGCGTGAGGTCGAGGTACGGCGAGTTCTTGCCCTTGCCTCGCAGATCGTCGGTGGTGAACGTCCGTGAGGCCTGCGGGTCATACAGCACGACCTGTGCAGGAGCACCGACGACGATGCCCTGGCCATGCCGGGTGATGCGTCCGATTTGTGCCGGGGTGCTCGAGAGGACACGGGCGACGTCTGCCCAGTCGAGCAGGCCGGTGTCGACGACGGATGCCTGCACAACGCTGAGCGCGGATTCGAGGCCGACCATGCCGTTCGCCGCGGCATCCCACTCGCAGTCCTTGTGCTCGGTGGGGTGCGGTGCGTGGTCGGTGGCGACGATGTCGATCGTGCCATCGGCAAGCGCTTCGCGCAGGGCAAAGACGTCTTCCTGCCGGCGGAGCGGCGGGTTCACCTTGTACCTGGCGTCGTAGCTGCGGACCAGTTCTTCGGTGAGCAGGAGGTGGTGCGGGGTGACCTCGGCGGTGACATTGATGCCGCGGGCCTTTGCCCAGCGGATCACGTCGACGCTGCCCGCCGTTGAGACGTGGCAGACGTGCAGTCGCGATCCGACGTGTTCGGCGAGGAGCACGTCGCGCGCGATGATCGATTCCTCGGCGACGGCGGGCCAGCCCTGGAGGCCGAGTTCGCCGGAGACAGCACCCTCGTTCATCTGGGCGCCGACGGTGAGCCGCGGATCCTGGGCGTGCTGGGCGATGACGCCGTCGAACGACTTGACGTACTCGAGGGCGCGACGCATCAGCAGAGGGTCTGAGACACAGGAGCCGTCGTCCGAGAACACCCGCACCTGGGCGCGGGAAGCGGCCATAGCGCCGAGTTCGGCGAGCTGTTCACCGGCGAGACCGACGGTGACGGCGCCGATCGGCTGGACCGTCGCGTATCCGGCTTCCTGGCCGAGTGCGAGTTCCTGTTCGACGACACCGGCGGTGTCTGCGACCGGTGAGGTATTCGCCATCGCGAACACGGCGGTGAATCCGCCTGCTGCAGCAGCTCGGGTTCCGGTGAGCACCGTTTCGCTCTGCTCAAAGCCGGGTTCGCGGAGGTGGGTGTGCAGGTCGACCAGTCCGGGGAGCGCACGGAGTCCGTCGGCGTCGATGACCGTGGCGCCGTCTGTGGACAGTGAGCTTCCGAGTTCAGCGATGACGCCGTTGGCGATTCGGATGTCAGTTCGTCGTCCGTCAGCGAGGGTCGCCTGGGTGAGGAGGTAGGTGTCTGTAGTCATGGTTATGCGTCCTCCCGATCGCCTGACAGAAGCAGGTACAGTGCGGCCATCCGCACAGAAACTCCGTTGGCTACCTGTTCACGAACCGTGGATTGGGGTGAGTCGGCCGCTGCAGCGGAGATTTCCAGACCCCGGTTCATTGGGCCGGGGTGCATCACAATGGTAGTCGCCCGAAGCTGGTCGAGTCGTCCATCGTCGAGTCCCCAGCGTCTCGAATACTCCCGGCTGTTGGGGAAAAACGCGTTGCGCATCCTTTCCGCCTGAATGCGGAGCATGATCACAACGTCAGGCCCTGTCGCAATCGCCTGGTCCAGGTCGTAGCCGACGGTGACGGGCCACGCCGTCATGTTGACCGGGAGAAGCGTCGGTGGCGACACGATGCTGACTGTCGCGCCGAGGGTGGTGAGCAGCCAGACATTCGAGCGTGCCACCCGCGAGTGGAGGACATCGCCGACGATGGTGACGGTCAGTCCGTCGAGGTCCTTGCCGCGTGATGCAGCGCCGTGGACCCGTTTGCGGATCGTGTATGCGTCGAGCGGCGCCTGGGTCGGGTGTTCGTGGGTGCCGTCACCGGCGTTGAGGATTCCCGCGTCGATCCAGCCGCTCGTCGCGAGGGTCTGCGGAGCGCCCGATGCGGGGTGACGGATGACAACGGCATCCGCCCCCATCGCCTGCAGCGTCTGGGCGGTGTCTTTGAGGCTCTCCCCCTTCGAGACACTCGAGCCTTTGGCGCTGAAGTTGATGACGTCAGCCGAGAGGCGCTTGGCGGCGGCCTCGAAGGAGATGCGGGTACGGGTGGAGTCTTCGAAGAACAGGTTGACGACGGTTTTGCCGCGCAGGGTTGGGAGTTTCTTCACTTCGCGGAGCTGGGTGTCTGCCATGTCTTCGGCGACGTCGAGGAGACGGATGGCTGACTCACGGCTGAGATCGCGGGTGGAGAGGAGGTGGCGCATCAGTCGTCCACCCCGTCGATCGAGACAAGGTCGGCACCGTCGAGTTCGGTCAGCCGCACGTTGATGCGTTCGGTCTGGGCGCTCGGGAGGTTTTTGCCGACGAAGTCGGGTCGAATCGGCAGTTCGCGGTGGCCGCGGTCGATCAGGGCGGCGAGGCGAACGGCGCGTGGCCGTCCGATGTCGCTGATCGCGTCGAGTGCCGCGCGGATGGTGCGACCGGAGTACAGCACGTCGTCGATGAGCACGACCGTTGTGCCGTCGATTCCGGATGCCGGGATGTGCGTTGGTGCCGGAGTGCGAGTCGGGTGCTTGGAGAGGTCGTCGCGATACATGGTCACGTCGAGCGACCCGGCTTCGATCGGCGTGCCCGTGATGCCGGAAATGATGTCGGCGATGCGGTCGGCGAGGAGAACGCCGCGGGTGGGAATGCCGAGGAGGACGAGATTGTCTGCGCCTCGATTGGACTCAAGAATCTCGTGGGAGATTCGGGTCAACGCTCGGGCGATGTCAGCCTGCTGAAGTACGACGCGCGCACTCATGCGGACTCCCTTCTCCGTCTCTCTGGACGGCGTTAAAGGTTGTCGGTAGTTTTTTCACTCTAGCAGTCGGAGGGGCGATGCCGTTTTGTGACGGAGCGGCGTTCACTGGAGGGTTTCTGTGACGGGCCCCGGTCACCGGAGTGTTTCGGGAGGAGAATCGTGGGGTCTGCGGGGCATAGAGCACCCCCCCCCCGGTTTATCCTCCCGAAGCAACACCGCCGCCTCGACCGCACCGTCCCACCTCGGCTGCACCGACGTCCGCCGGGCGGCCACGCGTGCCGGGAGCAGACGTCGTTTCGGGAGGAGAATCGTGGGCGCTGCGGGCTATAGGACGTCCCTCCCCCGCTTTTACCTCCCGAAACGGCCCTGCCCCGCCGAAGCTCCCACACAGCGGATGCCACACCGCGCGCGAACACGCCCGCCACCGCAAGCGATGACGGGCGTTTCGAGAAAGAAGCTCTAGCCGTTGGCCTGGGCGATCTTCCCGAGCAGTCCATTGACGAACCCGGCCGAGTCCTCGGTCGACAGCGTCTTGGCTGACTCGACGGCCTCATCGATGGCGACAGCAGCAGGAACCTCGGCGTTGAACAGAATCTCCCAGACACCGATGCGCAGGATCGCACGGTCAACCGCGGGCATCCGCGCCAGTGACCAGCCCTGGGCGTACGTCTCGATCTGCTCGTCGATTTCCTCGGCGTTGTCGGCGATTCCGTCGACGATGTCGCGGGCGTACAGCCAGCTGGCTTCACGATCTGGTTCGGTCGCGGCACGCTTCGCCTCAACGGTGAGCGCGTCGCTCAGCGAGACCTCACGAAGGTCGGCGCCGTACAAAATGTCGATAGCCCGCTTGCGGGCCTTGCTCCGAGCGCTCACTAGTCGTTGACGCGGCCCATGTAGTCGCCGGTGCGCGTGTCAACCTTGACCTTGGTGCCCTGCTCGAGGAACAACGGCACCTGGATCTCGTAGCCGGTCTCGACGGTCGCTGGTTTCGTGCCTCCGGTCGAACGGTCGCCCTGAAGGCCAGGCTCGGTGTAGGTGATTTCAAGAACGACGGATGCCGGAAGCTCGACATACAGCGGGTTGCCGTTGTTGAGAGCGACGGTAACCGCCTGGTTCTCGAGCATGAAGTTGGCTGCATCGCCGACAACCGTCGCCGGAACGGTCAGCTGGTCGTAGTCGGCGGTGTCCATGAACACGAACGCTTCGCCGTCGTTGTAGAGGTAGGTGAAGTCGCGGCGGTCGACGTTCTCGATCTCGATCTTCGCACCGGCGTTGTAGGTGCGGTCGACGGTCTTGCCGGAGGCAACGTTCTTCAGCTTGGTGCGAACGAATGCACCGCCCTTGCCCGGCTTGACGTGCTGGAACTCGATGACGTTCCAGAGCTGGCCGTCGATGTTGAGGACAATTCCGTTTCGAATGTCGGCGGTAGATGCCATGAAGAGGGGATTCCGTTTCAGTGGGAAGAATGTGGCCCGAAAGGACCGATGGAACGAGTTTACCGCAGGTGCCTGTTTATTCCGGGCGAGCGGATGTCAGACGGAGCACGGCGTCGAGCGCAAGGCGGTAGGAGTCGAAGCCGAAACCAGCGATCACTCCGCTCGCGACCCCGGAGATGACGCTCGTGTGCCGGAAGGTCTCCCGAGCGTGCGGGTTCGAAATGTGCACCTCGACCAGCGGTATGCCCGCCTTCGTAACGAGCGCAGCGGCATCCCGAAGTGCATAGCTGTAGTGCGTAAACGCGGCTGGATTCAGGATGACCGGAACCGCGGCATCCGTCGCCTCATAGAGCCAGCCGATGAGTTCAGCTTCGTCGTTGGTCTGGCGCAGGTCGATCGCGACACCGTCGGGGGCGGATGCCTCGAGCAGCGTTCGCAGGTCGTCAAGATTTCCGCTGCCGTAGACATCCGGCTCGCGGGAACCGAGCCTGCCGAGGTTGGGGCCGTTGAGAACGAGCACTGGAGTCATTCTTAGGACCCTATCTCCTGGTAGGCCGCGAACAGCAGTGCGGTCTCGGGACCGGCGAGGACCGTGGGCTTCGCGAGATCGTCGAGAACGATGAACCGAAGCATGCCCGCGCGGGCCTTCTTGTCTCGCTGCATGGTGGCGAGCAGGGTGTTCCAGCGCCCAACCGGGTACTCCGTCGGCAGCGACAGCGAGTCGAGGATGGTGCGGTGGCGATCGGCGACAGCGTCTGGCAGCCGACCGGCGAGGCGCGACAGCCCGGCGGCGAACATCATGCCGACGGCGACGGCGGCGCCGTGACGCCACTGGTAGCGCTCCGCGTGCTCGATCGCGTGACCGAGGGTGTGGCCGTAGTTGAGGATCTCACGCACACCACCCTCCTTGAAGTCTTCGCTGACGACGCGCGCTTTGAGGGCGATCGACAGTTCGACGACGCGCCGGAACTCGTCTGTCGTTGGATTGGTCACCCGATCGACGTCGGCCTCGATGATGTCGAGAATCTCGGGCTCGGCAATGAAGCCGCACTTTACGATCTCGGCAAAGCCGGCGAGAATCTCGTTCTTCTCCAGGGTCCCGAGCAGGTCGAAGTCGACGATCACTCCGGCGGGAGCGTAGAAGGCGCCAACGAGGTTCTTGCCCTCGTTGGTGTTGATCCCGGTCTTGCCACCGATCGCAGCGTCAACCATGCCGGCGACAGACGTCGGCACCTGCACGAGGCGCACGCCGCGAAGCCAGGTCGCTGCAACGAATCCGGCGACATCGGTTGTCGCTCCCCCGCCGAGGCCGATAACGGCGTCGGTGCGGGTGAAGTCGGCCTGTCCCATGATCTGCCAGCAGAACGCGGCAACCTCGACCCGCTTGCCGGTCTCGGCATCCGGGATTTCAGCGAGCAACACCTGGTAGCGATCGGCGAGTGACTCGCGAAGCGCTTCAGCCTGTGCACCCAGTGTCGGCGGGTGAACCAGCAGGATCTTGGCTACGCCGTCGCCAAGGGCAACAGGGATCCGGTCGAGGATGCCGCGACCAACCTCGATCGAATATCCGTCGGTTCCGGTGACCTCGATGGTGGTGATTCCGCGGTCCGCGTTTGTTGCGTCTGTCATGATCGTCCCTTTGCCCACGTTGCTATGTTTTCGGCAATCTTTTCAATCGGCTCGCGTGACGTGTCGAAAGTGATGGTCGCGAGGCTCTCGTAAATGTCGCGACGTTCATCGTAGATGCGCTGCCAGTCTGCCGTGCCGTTCTTCAGCAGCGGACGCTTCGAGGTGTTGATGCGAGCCGCAACGGCATCCGCCGTCACCGTAAGGAGCACAACCGTCGCGGCGGAGAGTGCTTTTCTCGTCAAGGGATCGAGCACAGCGCCGCCACCGAGCGAGACGACGGCTGGCTCGGTGAGCGCCCGGGCAACAGCGTCCCGCTCCAGCTCACGGAACACGGCCTCTCCCCGCGACTCGAAGATCTCGGGGATCGGTCCGTGCTCAGCGACCACCATCTTGTCAGTGTCAAGAAATGGGACCTCGAGCGCTTTGGCGACCCTGCGCCCGATACGGGTCTTTCCCGCGCCCATCGGACCGATGAGAACGAGCGGGTAGAGCGGTCGGTCCCCGGTCACGCCAGGTGGTCCGCTGACGATTCCGACGCCGAACGAAGGCCCGCAGGAATCGAGGCCAGGTACGAGTCAAGGTTGCGGCGGGTCTCTTCGATCGAGTCTCCCCCGAACTTCTCGAGCACGCTGTTCGCGAGCACGAGAGCGACCATGGCCTCAGCGACGACGCCCGCTGCCGGAACGGCGCAGACATCCGAACGCTGGTGGTGTGCGCCGGCGGCTTCGCCTGTCGCAACGTCGACGGTCCGCAGCGAGTGCGGAATGGTGGCGATGGGCTTCATCCCCGCACGGACCCGGAGAACCGTTCCCGTGCTCATGCCGCCCTCGGTGCCGCCGGCCTTATCGCTCGACCGTACGATCTCGTTCCCGATCTGGAAAAGTTCGTCGTGTGCGTCGGAGCCGCGCCTGGTCGTTGTCAGGAAGCCGTCGCCGACCCCAACGCCCTTGATCGCCTGGATACCCATGAGGGCCTGCGCGAGCTGGCCGTCAAGACGACGGTCCCAGTGCACGTGCGATCCGAGTCCCGGCGGGAGTCCGTACGCGAGGACCTCGACGACACCGCCGAGGGTATCGCCGTCCTTCTTCGCCGCGTCAACCTCGGCCACCATGAGTTCGGAGGTCGCGGGATCAAAGCACCGCAGCGGATCGGCGTCGAGAGTGTCGACATCCGCTGGCGTCGGCAGTTCAGCGCTCTCGGGCACCCGAACCGGGCCGATGGACAGGGTGTGGCTCACGAGAGTGATGCCGAGTTCGGCGAGGAAACCGCGTGCGACCGCACCGAGTGCGACGCGAGCAGCGGTCTCACGTGCGCTCGCGCGCTCGAGGATCGGGCGCGCCTCATCGAAGTTGTACTTCTGCATGCCGACGAGGTCGGCGTGGCCGGGACGCGGCCGGGTCAGCGGGGCGCTGCGCCCACGCGACTTCTCGGTCTCTTCAACCGGCTCAGGGTTCATCACCTCGACCCACTTGGGCCACTCGGTGTTGCCAATGCGCACCGCAACCGGGCTGCCGAGGCTGAACCCGTGGCGAACACCGCCCGAGATGTGAAGCTCGTCCTGCTCGAACTTCATCCGCGAACCGCGACCGTAGCCCAGCTTGCGCCTGGCCAGGTCGGCGCGAATGGCGTCGAGTGAAACGGGAACGCCGGCGGGAAGACCCTCGACGATTGCAATGAGTTCCGGGCCGTGAGACTCTCCGGCTGTGAGCCAACGAAGCATGGCTCTATCCTTCCACAGCGCCCGAGGTCACTCTGACGATGTGACGGCGCACCGGTGTGTCGGGCATTGCCGCGACGGACAGCACCGTGACGGTCAGCACCGTGACGGTCGGCGCCGTGACTGTCAGCGCCCGAGCGGGATGCCGTGATCGTTCAGGCCGACGGATGCCATCATCGCTCTGAGGATCGTCTCCTCGCGCTCCAACTCCTGGAACGGGTCGTTCGAGACGAAGATGCGCACCTGGATGAGCGCCTGATGCACCAGCATTGACAGTCCGTTCGCAACGGTGCCGCCGGCATCCGTCCACGACGCCGTCAGTTCGCTCGGATACGGGTCGTAGGCGACGTCGAGCAGCGCAGATTGTGCCCGAACGGACGGTGAGTACGAGAGAGGCACTCGAGAGCCACCCGGCAGCGTGCTCACGACGAGTTGTGGTTCAGGCAGCTCAGCGGTCGCGTCGAACGTGCGAAGCTCGACGGTGACGCCAGCCCGGTGGCCGAGGTCCACGAGCGATGCGGATTTCTCCGGTGCGCGAGCCAGGACAGAGACCGAGAGCGCCCCGAGTTCTGCGGCGGCGACGATCGCACTCGCTGCCGTCGCTCCCCCGCCGAGCACGTGTACGTGGGGCGCCTCGGTGACGCCAACCGCGGCGAGTGCACGGGTGATGCCGGAGACGTCGGTGTTGTAGCCGAACACCGCCCGGTTGTCTCCAGAACCCGTGAACCGGATCGTGTTGACGGCTCCGGTCAGAGTGGCCATCGCATCCCTGGTGTCTGCCAGCTCGAACGCTTCCTGCTTCAGCGGCATCGTGAGCGATAGCCCACGCCAGGTCTCATCGAACCCGTCGACAATGCCGCGGAGGTCTGCCGCAGCGACGTCGCGGGAGGAGTACTCCCAGTCGAGACCAAGCAGGTCATACGCTGTGCGATGCAGAATCGGGGATTTCGAGTGCGCGATCGGCGAGCCGAAGACCGCAAGCCGATCGGTCATCAGCAGCCCTTGTCCGGGTTCTCGGAGCACCACGAACGAAGCTGAGCGACCGCGGCTTCGTGCTCAGCAACCGTGTTGGTGAAGACCGTCTCACCGGTGTCGAGATTGACCGTCACAAAGAAGAGCCAGGTGCCTTCTGCTGGGGCCATGGCGGCGGCGATCGCCGTGTCACCTGGGCTCGCGATCGGTCCAACCGGCAGTCCCTCCCGCCGGTACGTGTTCCAGGGATTGTCGGACTCAAGCGCTTCCTTGGTCGACCACACCGAACCGGTCTTGGTCGTGTCACCGTATTGCGCTGTCGAGTCCATCTCGAGCTTCATGTTGACGGCAAGCCGGTTCTGAATCACGCGGCTGACTTTGTAGAAGTCTTCCTCGAGCCGGGCTTCCCGCTCGATGATCGAGGCAATCGTCAGGATGCGCTCCCGCTCCTCAACCGGAACGGCCGCAGCGTCAAGCGAACTGATGGTCCGATCGACGAGAACCTGGATGACCTGCTGGGCCGTCAGCCCCGGGTCGAACGTATACATCGCCGGGAAGAGCCAGCCCTCGATCGACGGTGCTGTCGCCGGTATGCCGTAAACGGAGGGGTCAGCAACGGCAGCTTCAAAGTCGGCGAGGGGAATTTCCGTGCTGGAAGACAGCTCAGCGAGAATATCCGCACCGGTCTCGCCCTCGCGCACGAGCACCGTCCGCTCCACCTTGTTGGCGGGGTCAAGCAGCGCATCGAGCGCGGCCCGAGCGCTCATTCCCTTCTTCAGCGCGTACACGCCCGGGTGGAACACCGGCTCGGGGCTCTCGGCGACCAATGTCTCATAGAACGCGTCGACGGTCTTCGTCACGCCGCGGCTCTTGAGTGTTCGCGCGATGTCCTGACCAGTGTCTCCCGCTGCGATCGAGACCATGACCTCGCCGGAGCCAGGGCCCTCATAGTCAATGGGTTCTTCCCAGCCCATGACCGAGCGGATCTGCGGCTCGAAGGTGTTCCAGACGTACAGGCCTCCGCCGGCGATACCCGCGAGGATCACGAGCGTCACAATGGCAGCGATGAGGCCTTTTCGACTGGCCTTCTCACGTGGAGGATACGTCGACTCCGTCGACGTTGCCGATCGGCGCTCGGTCCTCGTCGACGCGGCTAGCGCACGTTCTGCCTGCTCCCTGGCCTCGCGGCGCGACGAAGGAGGGGGCGAGACCGCCGAGAACTCGGCGGGCGATTCCGGCGCTTTCGGCGACATAATGTCGTCGAAAGCGTCGTGCGTGTGGGGCGGCTCGGGCGTCACGTCCTACGATCCTTCACTCGGGTTGACAAGGGAACCCGGAGGGGATGAACTGCCGCGCTCCGCGTCGAGGGCATGCTGCAAAATGATGACTGCAGCGACTTGATCGACAATGCTACGGGATCGGCTCGACTTTTTGCCCGAGGTGCGCAGCGCCGAGTGCGCCGACACCGTCGAGAGTCTTTCGTCGACGAGTCGGACCGGAATGACGGATGCTTCCGCGAGCTTTTCCGCGAAAGCCACGGCGTCGTTCGTCGACGCTGTGTGCGAACCGGACAGGGCGAGCGGCAGGCCGACGACGAACTCGATCGGATCGAGTTCGCTCGCGATCTCCAGAATGCGACGGATGTCCGCGCCACCGTTCGCTGCCCGTTGAACGGTCTCGATTGGCGTCGCAAGCATCCCGTGAAAATCCGACCGGGCAACACCGATGCGGACCTTTCCCACATCGATGCCTACCCGGACTCCCGTGCGCATGGCATCCGTCACCGGCTACCTCGTCGCCGCGTCGACAATCGCGGCGAGAGCGCCGGGGATTGCCGATGCCTCGGTTCCGCCGCCCTGTGCCATGTCGTCCTTGCCGCCTCCGCCGCCGCCGAGAATCGTTGCAGCGGTGCGGGCAAGCTGCCCGGCCTTTGCGCCCGCTGCGCGGGCTTCAGGGTTGGTCGCAACGATGACAATGGGCCGGTCGTTGACCGTCGCGGCGAGAGCCGTGATGCTCGGGGTTGACCCGAGTCGTTCACGGACCGTCGTGACGAGCAGTCGAAGGTCGTCGGCCGAGTTCAGTACGCCGACGTTCTCAGCAACGATCGTGTATGAACCGGCGGAGTGCTGGGTAGCGACGAGGGCAGGAACCCGTTCGGTCAGCGCGCGCGCCTCGAAGGCCTGGATCTTCTTTTCAGCCTGTTTGAGGTTGGCAACGAGGTCGGCGATACGCTCGGGGAGCTGTTCACGCGGTGTCTTCAACGAGGACGTGAGCTGGGAGACGATGGCACGTTCGGCGGCGAGGTCCTTGAAGGCCTCGAGCCCGACGAGCGACTCGACCCGTCGGTTCGTTGAACCGACGCTCGACTCGCTGACGAGATTGATCATGCCGATCTCGGCGCTCGTCGACACGTGGGTGCCTGCACAGAGTTCACGTGACCACGGGCCACCGATGTCGACGACGCGCACGACGTTGCCGTACTTCTCACCGAACAGCGCCATTGCACCGAGCGATTTTGCTTCGTCGAGGGGCAGCTCACGAGTGACGACCTCGAGGTTGTCACGAATGGCGTTGTTCGACACCTCTTCGATTTCACTTCGGGTCTCCGGAGACAACCCCGAATTCCACGAGAAGTCGAGTCGCAGGTAACCGGCTTTGTTGTACGAACCCGACTGGTGAGCGTTGGGGCCGAGAACCTGGCGAAGCGCCGCGTGGATAATGTGCGTTCCGGAGTGGGCCTGTTTTGCGCCGCGACGGTACTCACGGTCCACGACGCTCGTCGCGCTGTCACCAACACCGACTTCGCCCTTGGCAACCTGCACCTTGTGGCTGATCAGTCCCTTGATGGGCTTCTGGACGTCGAGGACCTCAAGTTCGTAGCCCGGGCCAACGATGAGTCCCTGGTCGGCTTCCTGGCCACCGGACTCGGCGTACAGCGCGGTCTCGGCGAGGATGACCTCGGCGATCTCGCCTGCGACAGCCTTCGTGACGGACTGGCCGCCGACGATCAGGCCGAGGATCTTCGACTCGGTGGTGAGTTCGGTGTAGCCCGTGAAGGTCGTTTCACCGAACGCGCGGAAGGCGCTGTAGACACTGAGGTCAGCGAGAGCTGTCTTCTTCGTTTTGGCATCCGCCTTCGCGAGTGCCCGCTGGTTCGCCATGAGGGCGTCGAACGCTGAGCGGTCGACGGTCAGGCCGGCCTCCTCGGCGATCTCGAGGGTGAGGTCGATCGGGAAACCGTAAGTGTCATGCAGCAGGAACGCCGTGTCGCCGGGGAGCTTCTCCGCCTTGCTCTGCTTAGTCTTCTCGACAGCGAGGTCGAGGATCGTTGTTCCGCCGGCGAGCGTACGCAGGAAGGTCTCTTCCTCGCCATATGCGGACTGCGAGATCCGGCTGTAGTCGTGCTCGACCTCGGGGTACGCGGCCTTCATGGCGTCGCGTGACGCTGCGAAGAGTTCGGGGAACGTCGCCGTGTCAACACCGAGCAGGCGCATCGACCGCACAGTCCTGCGCATGAGACGACGAAGAATGTAGCCCCTGCCCTCGTTCGACGGCGTGACACCGTCGCTGAGGAGCATGAGGGATGAGCGCACGTGGTCGGCGATAATGCGCATGCGCACGTCGTCGGTGTGGTCGGCGCCGTACCGGCGACCGGAAAGCTCGGCGGCGCGGTCCAGAACCGGGCGGACCTGGTCGATCTCGTACATGTTCTCGACGCCCTGCTTGAGGAACGCGACGCGCTCGAGTCCCATGCCGGTGTCGATGTTCTTCTTGGGCAGGTCGCCGAGGATCTCGAAGTCGTTCTTGCCCCGACCCTCACCGCGCCGGTACTGCATGAAGACCAGGTTCCAGATTTCAACGTACCGATCGTCGTCCGTCGCTGGGCCGCCGTCGCGGCCGTATGCAGGTCCTCGGTCGAAGAAGATCTCCGAGCAGGGGCCAGCAGGTCCGGGCTGACCGGTCGACCAGTAGTTGGTGTCCATGTCGAGGCGCTGGATACGCTCATCAGGAAGTCCAGCGATCTTCTTCCACAGCCGGATGGCCTCGTCGTCGTCCTTGTAGACGGTGACCCAGAGGTCCTTCTCGTCAAAGCCATATCCGCCAGCGCTCTCGGGCGACGTCAGGAGCTCCCAGGCGTAGTTGATCGCCCCTTCCTTGAAGTAGTCGCCGAACGAGAAGTTTCCGTTCATCTGGAAGAAGGTGCCGTGACGCGGGGTCTTGCCGACCTCTTCGATGTCGTTGGTGCGGATGCACTTCTGCACGCTCGTGGCCCGTGGGTACGGCGCGGGAACCAGCCCGGTGAGGTAAGGAACGAACGGCACCATCCCAGCGACCGTGAACAGCAGTGACGGGTCGTCTGAAACGAGAGATGCGGATGGAACTACGGTGTGGCCGCGCTCGGCAAAAAACTCTAGCCAGCGCGAGCGGATATCAGCGGTCTTCATGGGTCCGTTCGGAGAGGGGTCTGCCTGGGGCAGAAAAAGGTTCTATTTCTGGGAAGTTCCTGCGCCAAGGTCGCCGATGGCGTCCTCGGCGTCCTTCGCGAGCTCGTCGATCTTGTCCCGCAGCTCGGCTTCACGTTCCTTGTACGCGTCGGCGACCGTTTCGCTGAACTCGCGGAGCTTCCCGTCGAGGTCCGAGAAGAACTCCTTACCCTTCTGGGTCTTGTTGATCTCGTGCGCAACGACGAAACCGGCGGCAATGCCGGTGATAAGCCAGAAAATGTTCTTCACAGGGTGCTCCTCCTGGGGTGTGTGACGGCTGCTTCCAACCAGAAATTCATCCTACCGGTTCTGCCTGACCAGCCGCTTTGCGGGCGCGATGGCAAGAAAAACGGGGCCGCGGCATAAGCCGCGACCCCGTTCGTACTGCTGTGTTTAGCGTGCTGCGTAGTACTCAACGACGAGCTGGACTTCACAGGTCACGGGGACCTCTGCACGCTGCGGGGCGCGCACGAGGCGTGCCTGCAGCTTGTCGAGCTCTACTTCGAGGTACGGCGGGAGCTTCGGGAGGACATCAACGTGTCCGCCTGCTGCTGCAACCTGGAAGGGCTCGGTGCCCTCGCTGCGTGCCTTGACGTGGATGAGCTGTCCCGGCTTCACGCGGAAGGAGGGACGGTCAACGATCTGGCCGTCGACGAGGATGTGGCGGTGCACAACCATCTGACGGGCCTGGGCGGTGGTGCGGGCAATAGCCGAACGCACGAGAAGAGCGTCGAGACGGGTCTCGAGGATCTCGACGAGGTTTTCACCCGTGAGGCCCTTGACGCGACGAGCCTCTTCGAAGGCAATCTTGAGCTGCTTCTCGCGGATGCCGTACTGGGCGCGCAGACGCTGCTTCTCGCGAAGACGCACAGCGTAGTCGGAGTCGGTCTTGCGCTTGGTGCGGCCGTGCTCGCCCGGAGCGTAAGGACGCTTCTCGAGGTACTTTGCTGCCTTCGGGGTCAGGGCAATGCCCAGTGACCGCGACAGGCGGGTCTTGCTACGGGTACGTGACTTGGTAGACACGGGTTCCTTTCGATGGAATCTCTGACAGTGTGATGCCGGCGCACAACAGCGCAACCGGAAAGTAAGAGGGGTGAGCCGGAACAGTTCGGCTAAAGAACATGTCCGTCAACCCGGTTCAGTGCAGCCATACATTTCAACCGGGCCTAGGCCAGCAATAAGCCTAACATGCCAGAGGCTCAGCCGCGCCCGCCACGAACGATGCGCAGGAGCTTCGCGAGCCGGGACGAAACGTCCCGTTCGTTGCCGTGCTGCGTCGGCTGGTAATAGCGCACTCCTCGAAGTTCGTCAGGGAGATACTGCTGCTCAACAACGCCGACGTCTGCGTCGTGCGGGTACTTGTAGCCCTTGCCGTGCCCGAGTCGCTTCGCCCCCGCGTAGTGTGCGTCGCGCATCGGCTTCGGCACCCGGCCGAAGTTGCCGGCGCGCACATCGGCGATCGCACTGTTGATGGCGTTGTATGAGGCATTCGACTTCGCGGCCGTCGCGAGGTAAACAACCGCCTCTGCCAGGGGGATGCGGCCCTCTGGCATTCCGATGAACTGCACGGCGTCGGCAGCAGCGACGGCGATAACAAGGGCGTTCGGATCTGCCATGCCGATGTCTTCTGACGCACTCACGATGATGCGGCGTGAGATGAACCGCGGGTCCTCCCCCGCTTCGATCATGCGCGCGAGGTAATGAAGGGCCGCGTCGACGTCTGAACCGCGGATCGATTTGATGAACGCGCTGATCACGTCGTAGTGCTCGTCGCCGTTCCTGTCGTACCGAAGGAGTGCCCGGTCGACCGCGTTCGCCACGACATCGGCGGTGATCACGGGTCGTCTGGCCGTTGGCTCATCGGCGGATGCGGCGTCGCCGGGGTGATTGACGGCGTTTTGATCGTCGTCGTCGCTGTCGTCGTCGTCATCGTTGTCGTCTTCGTCCGTGCCGCCCTCGCGATCAACGGTGCCGTCCGCCGTCTCGACGGAACCGGCATCCGCTTCAACAGAAAGGGAATCCGCGCTGACGGATGCCGCCTCGAGCGCGGTCAGGGCGCGCCGGGCATCCCCGGACGCAAGGCGGATGATCGTGTCTCGAGCGTCGGCGGTGACCTCAAACCGCCCGCCGAGGCCACGTTTGTCTTCGATGGCGCGGTCGAGGACCACCCGGAGGTCATCGTCACTCAGCTGCTCGAGCGTGAGCAGGAGCGAACGCGAAAGCAGTGGTGAGATGACCGAGAACGACGGGTTCTCGGTCGTCGCTGCAACGAGGATGACCCAGCCGTTCTCGACGCCAGGCAGCAGTGCGTCTTGCTGAGCCTTACTGAACCGGTGGATCTCGTCGAGGAAGAGGACGGTCGACAGCCCGTAGAGATCGCGGCTCGTCATCGCTTCGTCCATGACCTGGCGAACGTCGCGTACCCCGGCGGAAACGGCGGAAAGCTCGACGAAACGGCGACCGGAGCTGTGGGCGATCGACTGCGCAATCGTGGTCTTGCCTGTGCCTGGCGGCCCCCAGAGAATGACCGAGACACTGCCCTTGTCGCCGGATTTACCGTGCGCGAGGCTTACGAGCGGTGATCCCGGCTTCAGCAGGTGCCTCTGGCCTGCGACCTCGTCGAGACTCTTCGGTCGCATGCGTACGGCGAGCGGGACACTGCCCGAGTGCAGCGCCGCTGTCGTGTTTGCCATGATGCAAGGCTAACCGCACCCGCAGACAATCTGCTGCGGGTGCGGTGCGCGAGGTTACTTGACCGCTGCTGCAGCCGCGGCGAGGATCTCGACGTAGTCTTCGATTCCCCAGGTCAGGGAGAGCGCCGTTGGCGGTGAGACCGCAGCGATCAGTTCAACGCCGACAACGGATGCCACTGTGCCATTTGCGACGGCGGGAATGGTTTGCGCGTGGCTGGTCGACAGGAATGCCTCTTCGGCCTCAGTGGTGTCCGAGTAGAGAACGAGGATGTCGCTGTCGAGCTTGTCGAGTTCTTCGTAGCTCAGCTGGTAGGAGAAGCTGGAGTCGCCGTTGGCGAGATCGTTGACGGCGGGGGCGTCGGTCAGGCCGAGATCGAACAGGAAGTCGACCCGTGCGTCTGCGCCCTTGTAAACGTAGAACGTTCCGGCGAAGTCAGCGACGGCTGCGACCGTCTTCCCCATTAACTCGGGGTGTGCTGCGGCCTGTTCTGCCGTGACGGCAGCGATGTCATCCAGCACGCGCTCGGCCTCAGCGGATTTGCCGAGGGCGGTTCCGACGGTGGTGACGACCTCGGTCCACGGCGTAGCCCACGGCGCGTCGGGGTATGCCACTGTCGGAGCGATCTCGCTGAGGAGGTCGTACTGCTCCTCAGTGATACCTGAATACACCGCAAGGATGAGGTCGGGTGCCTGCTCGGCGATCTGCTCGTACGCTGGCTCTTCTGTCGACGAGGGGATCATCGCGGGCTTCTCTGCGTCGAGGTCTTCGAGGGCCTCTGCGACCCACGGGAGCACACCATTCTCGTCGCCGCCGTAGCTCTGTGCTTCCATGCCCACCGGGGCAACCCCGAGTGCGACGGCAGCGTCGGTCGAGCCCCAGCCCAGGGTGACGACACGTTCCGGCGCAGCGTCGATTTCGGTTTCGCCGAATGCGTGCTCAATGGCAACGGGGAATGAACCGCTCTCGGCCTGCGGCGCGGGGCTCTCGGTATCTGATGCGGGCGAGCAGCCGCTCAGTGCGAAAAGGCTGACGGTTGCTGTTGCAAGCAGCGTCATTCGGGCTCGAGAAAGCACGTGGACTCCAGTGTGTGAGGGGAAGGTTACTTAGGTGAGCCTACCCTTATTTGGCGCGCGCGTGTTGTGAATGTCTACGTGGTAGATCGGGGCCGGTCACGGCTGGCGAGTAACCAGAGCAGATACGGAGCGCCGAGAATCCCGGTGATGATGCCAGCGGGGACCTGCACGTTTCCGCCAAGGGCATGCTGGGCGATGAAGTCAGCGCCGAGCACAAGCGCAGCGCCGACCAGTGCGCTCGGCACGAGCGCGAGAGAGCCATTGCGGGTCATCCGTCTGGCGATCGGTGCCGAGACAAACGCGACGAAGGCGAGAGGGCCAACGAAAGCGGTAGCAACAGCACAGAGGGCAACGGCGACCGCGAGAACAAACAGCCGTGTGCGTTCGGGCCGGATTCCCAGGGCACCGGCTGTCGCGTCACCGAGCTGCAGAATCCGAAGTTGCTTCGCGAACACCGCGACGAGGGGCAGCAAGACGGTTAGCGCGATCGCAAGCACCATAATCTCGGGCCAGGTTGCTCCCCCGACGCCGCCAACCATCCAGATGAGGGCCTGTGACGCATCCCGCACCTCGCCGCGGGTCAACAGATAGCCAAGGGCTGACTGGCCGAGAAACGCGACACCGATGCCAATGAGGACAAACCGGTAGCCGCTCACGCCGTCGCGCCAGGCAAGGAGGTAGATCACTGTGGCGACGAGGAGTGCGCCTGTGAATGCGCTCACCGCGACAGTGGCACCGCTCGCGGAGAACAGCAGGATGGCGGTGACCGCCGCGACGCTCGCACCGCCGGAGATTCCGATGATGTCGGGGCTCGCGAGGTCATTCCTCAGGAGCGTTTGGAACAGCGCGCCTGCGACCCCGAATGCAGCGCCCGCGAGCACTCCGAGGACCACCCGCGGGAGGCGGAGCCGGAACACGATGACATTGTCGCCGCCGCTCCCCTGCCCAATCAGAGTCTGGAACAGGTCAGGAACCGAAAGCGTGTATGCCCCGACGGCGAGGCTCGCCGCAGCAGTGGCAATAACCAGGACAGCAAGCGCCCCGGTAACCAGGCCTGCCCTGCGGCGTTTGCGGGTGGGATGAGCCGAGAAGTGGTCGACATCCAGAAGCTCCGTCACAGTCCCGAGATCCTCGAACGGCGAACCAGAATGATGAGGACGGGCGCACCGACCACTGCTACGAGCAATCCGGCTTCAATCTCACCTGGGTAGGCGATGAGCCGACCGATCGTGTCGGCGGCGAGCAGGAGTACGGGCCCGAGTACAGCGGCATACGCGAGGATCCATCGATAGTCGGGGCCGGTGAGCGGCCGGATCAGGTGCGGGATGACGAGCCCAACGAAGACGATCGGACCCGCAAGCGCTGTTGCCGCACCACAGAGCAGCACGATCGAGATGCCGGCGAGAACTCGCGCGAGGCCAACTCCCTGACCGAGGCCCTTCGCCAGTTCATCGCCGAGCGACAGTACGTTGAGCGTCCGGCCGAGCGCAACGGCGAGAAAGGCGCCGACCAGGAGAAAGGGAAGCAGGATGGTGACGGTCTCGAGGTCTCGATTGACCAGGGATCCCACCGACCAGAACCGGTAGTTGCTGAGCGTGTTGATGTCGGTGATGAGCACGAGGGTGATGATCGACGTGACGCCAGCGGTGAGCGCGGTCCCCGCAAGGGCGAGGGTTACCGGCGTCGCGCCGGACCCGGCGAGAGCGCTGATCGCGTACACGACGGCCGCCGCGGCGGCGGCACCAAGAAACGCGAACCAGATGTAGCCAGCGGGATTGGTGATGCCGAGGAGCCAGATGGCGAGGACAACGAAGAGCGAGGCTCCGGCGTTGACGCCGAGCAGGCCCGGGTCGGCGAGTGGATTACGAGTGAGTCCCTGCATCAGTGTGCCGGCAAGGGCAAGTGCCGCACCGACGACAATCCCGATCACGGTGCGCGGGACTCGCAGGTCGCGGATGACGACGTGGTCGTTGTCCCCCGGGTCGAACGCGAACAGCGCCCCGATGACACTGTCGAGCGAGGTCGCTCGTGTGCCAAGACTGAGACTGAGGATGGTCATCAGGATGAGGAGGCCGAACGCTGCTGCCAAACCGACGCTCAGACGGCTTCCAGAGCGGGAGGTCGGCTCGGCCACTGCGGGAACAGCGCTCGGAGTGACCATCGTTCGAGTATGGCATGCCTAACCTAACTCAGCGGTTCTGCTCGCTCGCATTTGGTGAGGGCAAGCCCGTCACCGTAAAGTTCATCGAAGACGGCACCTCGGTGCCATCTTCGAAACGACGCACGAGCGCCCATCCGATGGAGGATCCACGTGGCACCCAGCAAGACCGAAGAGCGCCTGGCTCGTGAGAACCGAGAGCGGCTCAAGGCTTACAAGGCCCGTCGGACAATGCACGAGTACCGCCTCAAGCGCCGGGTGCGTGACAACTGGATCGCGTCAGTCGCTCTCGTTGTCGTTGCCGCCGTCGTGACCGTCGGCCAGGTCGCCTACTTCTCTGCTGGTCCAGGTGCGCCCGCAGCGACCTCAACACCGGCGCCGACTGATTCTGCACCTGGCGAGACGGCACCTGCCGGTACCAACACCGGCGATGTTCCCGATGCCGATCTTGCCGAGGGCAGGGTCTGGACCGGAACGATGACCATCAATGAGGTTCCGCTCGGCATCGAGGTCGACGGTGCAGCAGCGCCCCAGGGCGTCTCGTCGTTCCTGTCCTTGTCGGAGAGCGGGTTCTACGACGGAATCAGCTGCCACCGGCTCACCAACGGCGGTTTCTTCGTGCTTCAGTGCGGCGACCCGGCCGGTGACGGATCGGGCGGCCCCGGTTACAGCTATGGACCGGTCGAGAACGCGCCCGAAGACGACTTCTACCCCGCCGGCACCCTCGCCATGGCCCGTCAGGGCCAGAACGGCTACAGCATGGGAAGCCAGTTCTTCATCGTTTACGACGACACGACAATCCCCTCGGACGAGGCCGGCGGTTACACCGTCCTCGGTACGGTGACGAGCGGACTCGATGAGCTCAAGGCACAGGTGGTCGATGCAGGCATCGCCGATGGCCTGAGCGATGGCAAACCTGCCATCCCCGTCACGATCGACAGCATCACCCTTCAGTAACACGACCGAGTGACCTTTCCCCGAGAGGAGGGGTCAACGTAATAGGCTGGACCAGAGTTTCCGGTCGCGCATCGGCGCGACATTCAAGCAAGGTGAGGCACGTGTCTAATTCTGAGCAGCAACCATGGGGTCGCGTAGACGAGTCCGGCGCCGTTTTCGTGCGCGAGGGCGACGACAACTGGCGTGAGGTTGGGCAGTTCCCCGATGGCACGGCAGAAGAGGCACTCGCCTACTTCACCCGCAAGTTCACCGAACTTGCCGGCCAGGTCACGCTTCTCGAGCAGCGCGTCAAGCGTGGTGCTCCGGCAGCGGACGTTGCCAAGGCGGTGTCGCACTTGAAGTCGACTCTGGAGAACGCGAACGCCGTCGGCGACCTCGCGACGCTGCAGGCGCGTGTCGCCGCTCTCGATTCCACGGTCGGCGAACTCACCGAGCAGCAGGGTGAAGAGGCGCGTGCCGCCGTTGCGGATGCCATCGCCGTACGAACGGCGATCGTGGTCGAAGCCGAGAAGCTCGCGGCGCAAGACCCGGCGAAGGCTCAGTGGAAGCAGACGACCGAGCAGATCACCGCGCTGTTCAGCCAGTGGCAGACGCACCAGCAGGAGGGTCCCAAGCTCCCTAAGGGGGAGGCCAACGAACTCTGGAAGCGTTTCAGGACCGCCAAGTCGACCATCGAGCAGAACCGGCGCGCGTTCTTCGCCGAACTCGACTCGGTGCACCGCGATGCCAAGTCACGCAAGCAGGAGCTCATCGAGCAGGCCGAAGCGCTGATCCCGAAGGGCGCAGACGGCATCCCTGGATATCGCGCGTTGCTCGACGAGTGGAAGAAGTCTGGCCGGGCAGGCAAACGTCATGACGACGCACTCTGGGCACGGTTCAAGGCGGCAGGCGATGCGATTTACGCCGCGAAGTCTGAGGTGGACGCTATCGACAACGCGCAGTTCGCTGAGAACCTCCAGGCGAAGCTCGCACTCCTCGACGAAGCAGAGCCCCTGCTCGCGGAGACCGACCGCGACAAGCTTCGCTCGGCTCTCGCCTCGATCCAGCGCAAGTGGGATGAGATCGGCAAGGTCCCTCGCGACCAGGTTCGCCCGGTGGAAGATCGGCTTCGTAAGGTGGAGAACCACCTCAAGAAGCTCGACGAGGATCACTGGACCAAGAACAACCCGGAGACCAAGGCTCGCACCGAGGGACTTGCCGGTCAGCTCAACGCTGCTATTGCCAAACTCGAGGCCGAACTCGACGAGGCAAAGGCCACCGGCGACAAGGCCAAGATCGAGGCAGCAACAGAGGCACTCGAGGCTCGCAAGGTCTGGCTCAACGCCCTCTCGTAGTCCACGTCATCCACATCAGGACGGCGGAAGCGAATTCTTCACAGATTCGTTTCCGCCGTTTTCTGTACGCGCGCCCGGTTCAGTCTTGACCTATGCCCCGTGTCCTGCCGAATGCTCTCGGTGCCGACGTTCTGCCGGTCGCCGAGCTCTGCGCCGCCTCCCGGGACGGCGACCTGATGAGAATCGACGATGGGTTCGTGTGCGTCGACGAACCCGACCGCGCCGAACTGCGGGCCGAGCTGCTCGCGCTCGAACTGCCTCGGGTGCCAGCAGCGCGTCACCTCATCGTGATGGGCTGGAGCGCTGCCTGGGTCTTCGGAGCGCTCGACCACCCGCCGTGGCAGCTCGAGGTCTGCGTGCGGGCCGATGAACGGGCGAGCCTCTGGTTGCCTCCGCGTTTCCGGCTGCGTGAGCTGAGGCTCACGGACGCCGACGAGATCCGAGTGGCCGGTCTGAGGGTAACCACACCGGCACGAACCCTGCGAGAGCTAGCCGGTCGCGGACCGATCTCGCCGGAGTTCGGGCGCGCACTCACGAGACTCGGACTGCTCGTGCCCAGTGACGCGGGTCAGCCGCCGTTGACCCGGTAGACGTCGTAGACGGCGTCGATACGCCTTACCGCATTGAGCACACGCTCGAGGTGTGTCGTGTCGCCCATTTCGAACACAAAGCGTGAGATGGCCAGTCGGTTGTTGGATGTCGAAACGGTGGCAGACAGGATGTTCACATGGTGCTCGCTCAGAACCCGGGTGACGTCGCTGAGCAGCCCGGCGCGGTCAAGCGCTTCCACCTGGATGTGGACCAGGAACAGGCTCTTCGAGCTGGGCGCCCACTCGACGTCGATCATGCGCTCGGGTTCTTTGAGGAGTTCCTGAACATTGTGGCAGTCGCTGCGGTGAACCGAGACGCCCGAACCACGGGTGACGAAGCCGACGATGTCATCCCCCGGAACCGGTGTACAACATTTCGACAGCTTCACGAGGATGTCCGGGGCGCCGCGAACGAGCACACCGGAGTCGCTGTGCGTCACAGAGCGAGTGCGGCCGCGGACCGGGAAGTCGATGGCCTCCTGCTCGGCCTCGTTGTCTCCCTGCAGGAGAGCAGCGACCTTCTCGAGCACCGACTGCGTCGAGACGTGTCCCTCACCAACGGCTGCGTATAGCGCGGAGACATCCTCGTACCGCATCTGGGCCGACACCTCGGCGAAGGTGTCCTGGCTCATCAGTTTCTGCAGCGGAAGGTTCTGTTTGCGCATCGCGCGGGCGATGGCATCCTTGCCCTGCTCGATGGCCTCGTCACGGCGTTCCTTGGTGAACCACTGGCGGATCTTGTTGCGGGCGCGGGTGCTCTTGACGAAGCTCAGCCAGTCCTGGCTCGGACCGGAATCAGGGTTCTTCGATGTGAAGACCTCGACGACGTCACCGCTATTGAGTTCGGACTCGAGCGGGACGAGCCTGCCGTTGACCTTGGCACCCATTGTGCGGTGCCCCACCTCGGTGTGAACGGCATAGGCGAAGTCGACAGGGGTCGCTCCCGCCGGCAGGCCGATAACCCGGCCCTTCGGAGTGAAGACGTAGACCTCTTTGGCGCCGATCTCGAAGCGGAGGGAGTCAAGGAACTCCCCCGGGTCGCTGGTCTCCGCCTGCCAGTCTGAGATGTGGGCGAGCCACACCATGTCGTTCTCGTTCGCCTTGGCCGCACCCTTGCCGTTGACGTTCTCTTTGTACTTCCAGTGCGCGGCAACACCGTATTCGGCGTGCTGGTGCATCTCGTGCGTGCGGATCTGGATCTCAACGCTTTTGCCCTGCGGGCCGATCACCGTGGTGTGCAGTGACTGGTAGAGGTTGTACTTCGGTGTCGCGATGTAGTCCTTGAAACGACCGGGGATGGGGGTCCAGCGTGCGTGGATCGCGCCAAGCACCGCGTAGCAGTCGCGAACCGAGTTGACGAGAACGCGGATGCCGACGAGGTCGTAGATCTCGTCAAAGTCACGGCCACGAACGATCATCTTCTGGTAGATCGAGTAGTACTGCTTTGGCCTGCCGACGACTTTCCCGCGGATCTTCGCGGCTTTCAAATCTTCGTTGACCGAGTCGATGACGGTCTGCACCAGTTCTTCACGCTGGGGCGTCCGCTGCTTGACGAGACTCTCGATCTCGGCATAGAGCTTCGGATACAGCACAGCGAAGGAGAGGTCTTCGAGTTCCCACTTGATCGTCTGGATTCCCAGGCGGTGCGCAAGCGGGGCGTAGATTTCGAGAGTCTCTGTCGCCTTCTTCGCCGCCTTTTCGGCGGGAACGAATCCCCACGTGCGAGCGTTGTGCAGCCGGTCGGCGAGCTTGATGACAAGGACACGGATGTCTTTGCTCATCGCAACGATCATCTTGCGGACGGTCTCCGCCTGGGCGCTTTCGCCGTACTTGACCTTGTCGAGCTTCGTGACGCCGTCAACGAGCATGGCGACTTCATCGCCGAACTCCGCGCGGAGCTCGTCGAGGCCGTAATCGGTATCTTCGACGGTGTCGTGCAGGAGCGCAGCAGCGAGTGTCTTGGGACCGATCCCCAGATCGGCAAGGATCTGTGCAACGGCAACGGGGTGAGTGATGTACGGCTCACCGCTCTGGCGTTTCTGGCCGCGGTGCGCCCTCTCAGCGACGGTGTACGCCCGCTCGATGACGGCAATGTCGGCTTTCGGATGGTGGAGTCGAGCGGTCCGCACAAGGCGGTCGACCGCACCAGCGGGCTGCGCCTTCGAGAAGATCCGAGGGACGAGCCGGCGAAGGGACGCGCTTGACGACTGTGTCTCCGTCATACGATCACCTCCGCCAGATCCATTATCCGCTAATCGTCGCCGTTAGAGAGCCGGTGCCACTGCGGGCTCGGCCACGGCGCGCGAACGGCTCGCCAGGACCCGGGCGTCGCGCTTCTTGATTTCCGGCTCGTTCTGGCGGAACAGCGCATACAGCGGCGCGGCAACGAAGATCGTCGAATAGGTAGCGACGAGGATGCCGACGAAGAGCGACAGCGAGATGTCACGCAGCGTTTCAGCCCCGAGGAGGAAGTCACCGATGAGGAGGATGGACGCGACCGGAAGCGCGGCGACGACCGAGGTGTTGATCGACCGCACGAGGGTCTGGTTCACCGCGAGGTTCACCGATTCAGCGAATGTGCGCGGCGCGTTGTCACCGTCCTCGGTGGTGTTCTCCCGGATCTTGTCGAACACCACAACGGTGTCGTACAGGGAGTAACCGAGGATGGTGAGGAATCCGATCACCGCCGCGGGGCTGATCTCGAAGCCACTGAGTGCGTAGACACCGAGCGTGATGATGAGGACGTCGAGCAGCGCGATCATCGCCGCGGCCGACATCTTCCAGGTCCGGAAGTAGATCGCCATGGTGATGAAGGCAAGCGCGAGGAAGATCACGAGGCCGGTGATGGCCTGACGCGTCACGTCCTGTCCCCACGATGCCCCGATAAAGGAGGTCGTGACTTCGGATTCAGGAACGTCAAACGCCTGCGCGAGCGCGGTCGTGACATCGTTGGTCTCCGCGGAGGTCAGCTGGCTTGTCTGAACCCGGATGGCGTCGTCGCCGACGGTCGTGATCTTCGACACAGCTTCGGGAACAACGCTCGCGACGGCATCCGTCGCCTTGTTCTGGTCCGTGCTCTCGACCGAGTTGAGTGTGAACTGCGACCCGCCCGTGAACTCGATGCTGAGGTTGAACCCGCCCTTCACGACCGGGACAAGAATCGATGCGAGGACGAGGACGATCGCGACGCTGAACCAGACCTTGCGGTTGCCAACGAAGTTGAACGAACGCTTACCGGTGAACAGGTCGTTGCCGAATGTGGTGAGGCTTGCCATTAGGACTTCTTCTCCTCAGACTTCTTGCCGGCGCCAGCGGCGACGAGCTCAGCCTGCTTGCGTTCTGCGATGGTTTGTCGTTTCGCTGCCTCACGACTGGACTTGGTCTGCTTGCCAGCAACCCCGGCCTGTGGTGCCCGGAACTGTGCCCGGCCCCGATAAACCGCGCCGAGCGCGTTCGGGTCGAGTCCTGAAAGCGGGTGACCGCTCGAGAAGAACCGGGTCTGCGCCAGTACCTGAAGGGCTGGGTGTGTGAACAGCAGCACCACAAGGACGTCGATGATCGTCGTGATTCCGAGGGTGAACGCGAACCCCTTGACGTTTCCGACGGCGACCGCGTACAGCACGACGGCCGCGAGGAGGTTGACGCCCTTTGACGCGTAGATGGTGCGTTTAGCCCGCTTCCACCCAGCCTCAACCGCCGACTCGAGACCGCGACCATCGCGGAGTTCGTCTCGGATTCTCTCGAAGTAGACGATGAACGAGTCCGCGGTGAAGCCGATGGCGACGATAAGGCCTGCAACTCCAGCGAGGGAGAGGCGGTAGCCGTTACGCCACGACAGGATCGCGATGACCAGGTACGTCAGGACCGCGGCGACCACGAGGGATGCGATTGTGACAAACCCGAGCAGCCGGTACTGGAAGAGCGTGTAGATAGCGACGAGGATGAGGCCGATGATGCCGGCGATGATGCCGATCTGCAGCTGGGCTGAACCGAGCGTCGCCGAGATCTGCTCGGAGCTCAGCGCCGTGAAGCTGATGGGCAGTGCGCCGTACTTCAACTGGTCGGCGAGAGATTTCGAGGACTCCTGGGTGAAGTTACCCGAAATCTCAGCGTTGCCGTCGGTGATGACCGCGTTGGTCTGCGGAGCGGAGATGACCTGATTGTCGAGCACGATGGCGAACTGGTTCTGTGGGGGCTGGAGCCCGTTCAGCCGCTGCGTGACGTCGGCGAATTCTTCGGTGCCTTTGGAGTTGAACTCAAGGTTGACGACCCACTGCCCCGTGGTCGCGCCGGTCTGCGTTGTCTGCATTCCGTTTGTGGCGTCTTCGATTGTGGAACCCTCAACCTCGACCGGTCCGAGGATGTACTTGACGCTGCCGTCAACCTCACAGGCGATGACGGGCTTGCCGGCGGGAAGAATCGTTCCGGCGTCGATCGGTGCCGCGCAGTCGAACGCCTGGAACTCCGCCTGGAGCTTTTCGGTGATCTGGGCGAGGTCGCTCGGGCTCGTCGGCTCCGTGGCCGGAGTATCGGGAAGTGCGGGATCCGGTGTCGGATACGGCGTTTCAACTCCATCTTCACCGACGAAGGTGTTTGCGGGAGCACTCGCGACGAGGACGGGCCGGAACTCGAGTTTCGCAGACGCTTCGATGCGGTTGCGGGTCTCTTCATCGGCTTCACCGGGGATGGAAACGACGACGTTGTTTCCCTCGGTGTTGATCTCCGCCTCCGAGACACCGGATGCGTCGACGCGTTGCCGGATGATCGAGACGGCCTGGTTCAGCTGCTCGGTTGAGACGGTCTCGCCTTCTTCGACGTTTGGCTGCAGGATAATCTGCGTGCCGCCCTCGAGGTCGAGCGCGAGCTTGGGCGCCCAGGTGGCATTGCCCCAGATCACCCCGCCGGCGAGAATACCGAAAAGTGCGAGGGTGATAACGCCAAGCCAGATCAGTGAGCGAATCGCTCTACGGACCGGCGTCGACTTCGACTGTGCCAACTACGTACTCAGCTTTCTCTGGCCGTCTCGCGCCGCCACTCCGGCGGCGCGGGGCGCTTCTGGTTTACCTGTTCGGTGACTACCTGCTCAGTGAGACTACTGGTCAGCCTTCTTGTCACGTGAATCGGTGATGTCCGCCTGGGTGTCGAAATCGGTACGGATGCCGGTTTCGGTCTCAACCTGCGGAGCGAGAGCGCTGTCTTCGGTGTCGGTCACGACGGTGTCGTCAGCGACGACCGGCTCGTCTTCGACAACCTTGGCGATGGCCTGGCGGTGAACGGTGAGGACGGTTCCCGGAGTGGTCTCGAGGAGAACCTTATTGGTGTCTTCGTCCATTTCGAGGATGGTTCCGAACAGTCCGAACGTCGTCATGACGTCGGCGCCTGGTACAACCTTCGAGAGCAACGCTTCCTGGTCCTTCTTGCGCTTCTGTCCGTTGCGGAACATGAAGAAGATGAGGACGGCCAGGATGACCAGCATTCCGATGGTTAATGGATCCATAAGAGGTAAAGAACCTTTCGCAGCAACGAGGCCGCATGGGAGGGAAATGGCCGAAAGGCCACTTCGAATTATAGGACACCGGGCAGTAAAGAACCCTGAGGGTGTTGGATGCCGAAGTGTGCGAACGCCTGCGGGGTCGCGACGCGGCCGCGAGGGGTCCGTGTGATGAGCCCGATGCGCACGAGGAAGGGCTCAACGACGCTCTCGATGGTCTCGCCCTCTTCGCCGACCGAGACCGCGAGGGTGTTGAGCCCGACGGGGCCGCCACCGAATCGCGTCAGCATGATCTCCATGACCTGGCGGTCGAGCCGGTCGAGACCCAGTTCGTCGACGTCATAGAGCGTGAGTGCGGCTCGCACTGCTCGGAGGTCGGCGTCACCCCCGTGGACGAGAACGTAGTCCCTCACCCGCCGAAGCAGTCGGTTGGCGATGCGGGGTGTCCCCCTGCATCGCCCGGCGATCTCCGCGAGGGCTTCGCGATCAATACCGAAATCGAGCATCCGGGCGGCCCGGTAGAGCACTTGCTCAAGTTCTGACTCGTCGTAGAACTCGAGGTGGGCCGTGAAACCGAAGCGATCGCGGAGCGGGTTCGGGAGCATTCCCGATCGAGTGGTCGCCCCGACGAGTGTGAACGGCGCGAGGTCGAGCGGAACACTCGTCGCTCCCGCGCCCTTTCCGACCATGATGTCGATGCGGAAGTCTTCCATGGCAAGGTAGAGCATCTCCTCGGCCGAGCGCGCCATGCGGTGAATCTCGTCGATGAACAGCACCTCGCCAGGCACAAGGCTCGACAGGACGGCAGCGAGGTCGCCAGCGTGCTGGATGGCCGGGCCGCTCGACATCCGGAGCGGCTTGTTGCTTTCGTGCGCGACGATCATGGCGAGCGTGGTCTTTCCGAGACCGGGCGGACCGGCGAGCAGGATGTGATCTGCGGTCCGGTTCTGGATGGCAGCGGCCTGGAGCAGGAGTTCGAGCTGTCCCCTCACCTTTGTCTGTCCGACAAACTCGTCGAGACTCTTCGGGCGCAGTGCGCCCTCGAAGACGAGTTCAGCTTCCGAAATCGGTTCGGGCGTCGTGATGTCGATGTCACTCACGATGTCGCCCCTGCCGGGCGTGTCGAGGCGCTGTGCTGCGCCGGCCCGAGCTGGGCAAGAGCGAGCCGCAGGATTGTTTGCACCGGCGCAGAGGCGACATCCGGGTTGAGACTCAGGACGTCGCTGACCACCTGAGCGGCCGTCTTCTCATTCCAGCCGAGTCCGACGAGAGCAACGATGACGCTGTCGCCAGCAGCGGGCACCGCGACGGGCGCTTCAGGCGGCGTTGTGACGATGAGCTTTCCGGTGAGCGAGAGCACGATGAGCTTGGCTGTCTTGGGTCCGATTCCGGACACTTTGCGGAACGCAGCGTCGTCTTCAGCGGCGACAGCGGCGGCGATCTGGCCAGGGCCGAGCGCCGAGAGCACACCGAGTGCGGATTTCGGGCCGACACCGGTAACCCCGGTGAGAAGTTCGAAGACGTGCAGTTGCTCGCCGGTTTCAAAACCGAACAGAGAAAGTGAGTCTTCCCGCACGATGAGGCTCGTGTGAAGAAGCGCCTGGTCACCTGGACGAAGCGCGAGCGAGTGCTCCGGCGTGACCTGGACGGCGTATCCAATGCCCCCAACATCGATGATGACGCTGCTGCCGATGGCAGACAGCACGGTTCCGCGCAGACTTGAAATCACGCCCCAAGCCTACGTCGGCCCTCCGACAGGACGGGCAGCGCCACGCGTCGAGTTGAGGAGGGCGCGTGGTTAGGAGCGTCCCCTGGCGGCTTTTTCAGCGCGCGCCCACGCCGCCTGTGCCGGAGTGAGCGTCGTACCCGCACCAGCGCCTGTGGCACCGCCGACGGAGGCCGCTGCGCGGAGGCCGCCGCGCCAGGCGTGGCAGATTGCGAGGGCGAGTGCATCAGCGGCATCGGCGGGTTGCGGAATCTCGGCGAGGCTCAGCACACGCGCGACCATGGTCTGGACCTGCTTCTTCTCGGCGCTGCCATAGCCGGTTATCGCGGCCTTGACCTCGGATGGCGTGTGCAGCCCGACCTGAAGTCCTCGCCTGGCGGCAGCATGCAGCGCAAGCCCTGACACCTGCGCTGTACCCATCACGGTACGCAGGTTGTGCTGTGCGAAGACTCGCTCGACAGCGACGGCGTGCGGGAGAAACTCGTCGAGGGCGGCATCGATACCCCGCCCGATAACCAGGAGTCGCTGGTCGATGTCGGCGGTTGGCTCGCTGCGCACGACCGAATAGTGCACCAGCACCGCAGACCGGTTGGGTTCGACATCGACGACACCGATGCCACACCGGGTGAGGCCAGGATCGATGCCGAGCACCCGGAGTGTCATCGCTGGCTAGTCGTCTTCTGACTGGAGTTCGGCCTGCACCTCTGGCGACAGCGCGTAGTTGCTGTAGATGTTCTGCACGTCATCGGAGTCTTCGAGGGCGTCGATGAGCTTGAAGATCTTGCGGGCGGTCTCCGCATCGACCTCCACCTTGAGGTTGGGCACGAATGCGGCGTCAGCGGAGTCGTAGTCGATCCCAGCCTCCTGCAGCGCCGTACGCGTGGCGACAAGATCCGACGGGTCTGTGATGATCTCGAAGGTATCGCCCTCGTTGACGACCTCTTCGGCGCCGGCGTCGAGCACAGCGGCGAGGATGTCGTCCTCGGTGGTGTCAGCGGCGGGAACGACGATGATGCCCTTGCGGGCGAAGTTGTACGCGACGCTTCCCGGGTCACCCATTGTGCCGCCGTTGCGGCTCATGAGCGTGCGGACGTCAGCAGCCGCGCGGTTCTTGTTGTCGGTGAGACACTCGATCAGCAGCGCGACGCCGTTCTGCGCGTAGCCCTCATACATGATCGTGGTGTAGCTGACCGATTCGCCCGACAGTCCCGCTCCGCGCTTGACCGCGCGATCGATGTTGTCGTTGGGAACCGAGGTCTTCTTGGCCTTCTGGATCGCGTCGACCAGGGTGGGGTTACCGGAGAGATCCGCGCCGCCCATCTTCGCGGCGACTTCGATGTTCTTGATGAGCTTCGCGAACGCTTTCGCACGGCGCGAGTCGGTGATCGCCTTCTTGTGCTTCGTCGTTGCCCACTTGGAGTGACCGGACATATGCTCCCTAACTGGATCTGTAACCGCACCATTCTAAATCACCGGCGCGCACGGCGAGCGGATTTCGGCTATGCGGCGCGGATTTTGGCGAGAAAGTACTCGTGGAAGCGGGTATCGCCGGTGACCTCGGGGTGGAACGAGGTGCCGAGAAGGTGGCCCTGTTCGACCGCGACGACCCGTCCGTCATCGAGTGCGGCGAGCGGTGTCGCTCGTGGTCCGATCGATTCAACCACGGGCGCACGGATGAATACGGCGTGAAGCGGGTGTTCCCCGAGCGCCGGGATGTCGAGATCGGTTTCGAAGGACTCCCCCTGCGACCCGAAGGCGTTCCGTCGAACGGCAACGTCGAGACCACCGAGCGACTGCTGTCCGCGAATCCCGTCGACGATGGTGTCGGCGAGCATAATCAGGCCAGCACAGGTCCCGTAGACGGGAAGTCCGCCTGCAATCGCGTCCGAAAGCGGCTCGGCGAGCCCAAAGGTGCGCGAAAGCTTGTCCATCACACTCGATTCCCCGCCGGGAATGACGAGTCCGTCGATATCCGAGAGTTCCTCCGGCCGGCGAACGAACGCAACGTCCGCGCCAAGTCCTCGAAGGACTGACGCGTGTTCCCGAAAATCGCCCTGGAGTGCGAGGACCCCTACCTTCAGCGAGCCGCTACCAGCCACGTTCTGCGAGGCGGTGGGGAGCTGCCAGGTCAGACACGTTGATGCCGACCATGGCTTCGCCGAGTCCGCGAGACACCTCAGCGATGACCGATGGGTCATCGTAGAATGTCGTCGCCTTGACGACAGCTGCCGCGCGCTTCTCCGGGTTGCCCGACTTGAAAATTCCCGATCCGACGAACACGCCGTCTGCGCCGAGCTGCATCATCATTGCGGCATCGGCTGGCGTCGCCACTCCCCCAGCGGTGAAGAGTACGACGGGAAGCGTCCCGGTTTCGGCGATCTCGACGACCAGGTCGTACGGTGCTTGAAGCTCCTTGGCCGCAACGTACAGTTCGTCCTTCGACATTGACGTCAATGCGGCGATCTCGCTGCGGATCTTGCGGATGTGCTTGGTCGCCTCGGAGACGTCGCCGGTGCCGGCCTCGCCCTTCGACCGGATCATGGCCGCGCCTTCGTTAATTCGACGGAGTGCCTCACCGAGGTTGGTCGCACCGCAGACGAACGGGACATTGAAGTTCCACTTGTCGATGTGGTTGACGTAGTCGGCCGGGCTCAGGACCTCGGACTCGTCGATGTAGTCGACGTTGAGCGCCTGAAGGACCTGTGCCTCGACGAAGTGGCCGATGCGGGCCTTCGCCATGACGGGGATGGATACCTCGGCTCGGATCGCGTCGATGAGGTCGGGGTCGCTCATCCGGGCTACGCCGCCCTGGGAACGGATGTCGGCGGGTACTCGTTCAAGCGCCATTACGGCAACCGCGCCAGCGTCCTCGGCGATGCGCGCCTGCTCGGGAGTGACGACATCCATGATGACGCCACCCTTCAGCATTTCCGCAAGGCCGCGCTTCACGCGGTCGGAACCCTGGACGCCGTTGTTGGTGCTGTTCGTCATAGTGCTCGATCCTAGTTCGTTCTTTCCTCAAAGCCGAGTTCGCCTCGACCGCGCGGATGGTCAGTCTTTGCTGGCCGGCCAGGCATCCGCGATCGCCTGGCGAACGTCGCCGAGCAGCTGCGGAAGGGCTTTCGTCTTGGCGATGATCGGAAGGAAGTTCGCGTCCTGCGCCCAGCGGGGCACGATGTGCTGGTGCAGGTGCCCGGCGATACCTGCCCCGGCGACAACTCCCTGGTTCATCCCGATGTTGAACCCGTCGTTCCGCGACACCGTCCGGACAACCCGCATCGCGGTCTGTGTCAACTCACCAATCTCAGCGACTTCCTCGGGCGTTGCCAAATCGTAGGTCGAAATGTGACGGTACGGGCAGACCAGGAGGTGGCCGCTGTTGTAGGGGAACAGGTTCAGGAGCACGAAGGCGTGCTTCCCCCTCGCAACGATGAGGGCATCCTCGTCATCCATGGCCGGGGCGTGACAGAACGGACAGTCGTGCTCGTCCGGCTGTTGGCCATGCTGGATGTAGACGAGCCGGTGTGGGGTCCACAACCGCTGGAATTCGTCAGGAACGCCAGCAAGGTGCGCCGCTGACTCAACACTGGCACCGGGACCGACCGACGGCTGGACCGGCTGGTCGTCGGCGTAGTCGTCGAGGCCTAGTCGAGCCATGCGGTTGACACCTGTGAGTGGGACTGGATCGATGCAACGATCTTCTCGATGGCGTCATCGACCGGGATGCCGTTGAGTTGCGTTCCGTCGCGGAAGCGGAAGCTGACAGCGCCAGCGGCACGGTCGTCCTCCCCCGCGATGAGCTGGAACGGGATTTTGGCCTTGGTGTGGGTGCGGATCTTCTTCGGCATGCGGTCGTCGCTGTGGTCGACCTGGACCCGGACGCCGCGCTTCTTCAGCTGTGCGGCGATGTCGTCGAGGTACGGGGCGTACTCGTCGGCGACGGGGATCCCGATGACCTGAACCGGGCTGAGCCACACCGGGAACGCCGCGGCGTAGTGCTCGAGCAGAATCGCGAAGAAGCGCTCGACCGAGCCGAGAGGCGCGCGGTGGATCATCGCGGGACGCTGGC
>JAZQRG010000252.1:0-1613 GCA_045629445.1 Mycetocola sp.
GTTTTCCGGTAGGGTCGGGTTGCTTATGACCAACCTGAGGGACACCACCGATGACCGACGACATGATGAACTTGCGCTCGCTCGTTGAGAAGAGCGCTGATGCCGATTTGCTCCGGGAGATGATCGGCTTTGCCGCCGAGAAGCTGATGGCGCTGGAGGTCGGCACGAAGACCGGCGCGGGCTATGGCGAGAAGAATAGCTTCCGACTGGCCCAGCGTAACGGCTACCGCGATCGGGACTGGGAGACGCGGGCGGGCACCGTCGAGCTGCGCATTCCGAAGCTTCGCACAGGCAGCTATTTCCCGAGCTTTCTCGAACCACGCCGCATGGCGGAGAAGGCCCTGACAGCCGTGATCCAGGAGGCCTATATCCAGGGTGTCTCGACTCGCTCTGTCGATGACCTGGTCAAGGCCATGGGCATGTCGGGCATCTCCAAGAGCCAGGTGTCCCGGCTCTGAGAGGAGATCGATGACAAGGTAAAGGCCTTCCTCGACAGGCCCATCGAAGGGGAATGGCCCTATCTCTGGATCGATGCGACCTATCTCAAGGTCCGGCGCGGCGGGCGCATCGTCTCTGTTGCGGTCATCATCGCGGTGGGCGTCAACACCGACGGCCGACGCGAAGTGCTCGGCATGGAGATCGGCACTTCCGAGGCGGAGGCGATCTGGACAGAGTTTCTGCGTAAGCTGACCAGGCGAGGCCTGCGCGGCGTCAAGCTCGTCGTGTCTGATGCCCATGAGGGGATCAAGGCAGCCGTGTCGAAAGTGCTCTCCGCCACCTGGCAGAGATGCCGTGTTCACTTCATGCGCAACGCGCTGGCCCATGCCGGGAAGAGCGGACGCCGTGTTGTCTCTGCCTTCATCGCCACGGCTTTTGCTCAGGACACACCGCAGGCCGCAAGCACCCAGTGGCGCAACGTCGCCGACCAGATCAGGCCCAAGGTGCCCAAGCTCGCCACCCTCATGGACTGAGCTGGCTTGGTTTGTCTGAACAATTTCGGGCGTTTCGCTAAGTGGATTTCCGCCTCGATTATGCTGCCACCGTCATCGGCGTCAGCGCGTTGAAGTAAGCCCGATCCGGCGTCTGCCGGTCAAGGGATGAATGTGGGCGTCGGGTGTTGTAAAAGGTCAGATATCTTCCGATGCCAGCGCGGGCCGCCGGCACAGTTTTGTAGGCGTGGAGGTAAACTTCCTCGTACTTGATCGACCGCCAAAGCCGCTCGACGAATACGTTGTCGCGCCATGCACCCTTGCCGTCCATCGAGATGGCAATTTCGGCCTTCTTCAGCACCGCCGTAAAGTCGATGGAGGTGAACTGCGACCCCTGATCCGTATTGAATATTTCTGGCCTGCCGTAACGAGCAAGCGCTTCCTCGACCGCTTCGATGCAGAATCCCGTTTCCAGCGTGATCGACAGCCGCCATGACAGAACTCTCCGGCTGAACCAGTCGACGACGGCGCAGAGATAGACGAAGCCGCGAGCCATCGGAATATAGGTTATGTCCATTGCCCAAGCCTGGTTGGGTCGGGTGACCGCCAGCTTGCGCAGGAGATAGGGATAGACCTTATGCCCAGCCGCGGGTTTCGAGGTATTGGGGCGACGGTAGATCGCCT
>JAZQRG010000253.1:0-13456 GCA_045629445.1 Mycetocola sp.
CTCGGCCCCAAAACACCGCACGGTGACGTCGATGTCAGACCGCAGAGCAGTGACAAGCTCGGTGGCGTGCACTCCGGCACCGCCATATACCTCCGGGGGATATTCCCGGGTCAGAAGATCAACACGCATGACACGAACGCTAGTACAGCTGTGGGGGCTGCAATAGTCTGGGGTGCATGGTCGCTTCCAAGAAAATCTTTGGCATCGTCCTCGCCGGGGGTGAGGGCAAGCGGCTTATGCCCCTCACCGCCGACCGAGCGAAGCCCGCAGTCCCATTTGCCGGCCAGTACAGGCTCATCGACTTTGCCCTGTCCAACCTGATCAACTCGGGCCTGACCCAGATCGTGGTTCTGACGCAGTACAAGTCGCACAGCCTCGACAGGCACGTGTCGCAGACCTGGCGTCTGTCCGGGCTCCTGAACTCCTACGTGGCATCCGTTCCCGCCCAGCAGCGGCTCGGCAAGCGCTGGTTTTCCGGTTCGGCCGACGCCATCCTGCAGAGCCTCAACCTCATCCGCGATGAGAAGCCGGACATCGTCGTCGTCGTCGGTGCTGACCACGTCTACCGGATGGATTTCCGGGACATGATCCAGGCGCACATCGACTCGGGCCGTGGGGCAACCGTTGCGGCGATTCGCCAGCCGATCGAGCTGAGCGACCAGTTCGGCGTGATCCAGCTCGACGCTGACGACCCAACGAAGATCTCGGAGTTCCTCGAGAAGCCGATCAACGCCGAAGGGCTCGCTGACGCGCCCCACGAGGTGCTCGCATCGATGGGCAACTACGTCTTCACGACCGAGGCTCTCATTGAGGCCGTCACTCGGGACGGTGAACTCACGGCGTCCAACCACGACATGGGCGGCGACATCATCCCCGCTTTCGTCGCGGCGGGTGACGCAGGCGTCTACGACCTCAAACGCAATGATGTGCCAGGGTCGACGGACCGCGACCGCTACTACTGGCGCGATGTCGGAACGATCGACTCGTTCTTCGAAGCGCACCAGGACCTCATCTCGACGCTCCCGATCTTCAACCTGTACAACAGCAAATGGCCGATCTTCAGCCAGCAGTTGAACTCGCCACCGGTGAAGTTCGTTCGGGATGCCAAGGGCAACCTCGGCACCACGATCGACTCCATCGTTTCGCTGGGTTCGCTCATTTCAGGAGCACACATCGAACGCAGTGTTCTCGGAGCCTGGTCGAAGGTCGAATCAGGCGCGACGGTCGTCGACTCCGTGTTGTTCGACCGGGTCGAAGTGCACCCGGATGCTGTCGTGAAGCGTGCAATCCTCGATAAGGACGTCGTCGTTGAGACGGGCGCGACGATCGGTGTGGATCACGACCGAGACCGGGCACGCGGCTTCACCGTTACCGACTCGGGACTTACTGTCGTCGGAAAGGGAGTGCGCGTCACTCCATGAGTCGCCCGCAGACACCGGGCCGTGTGAGCCCGGCAGGTTTCCTTGTTGTGCTCGACGCCGACTCAACGCTCATCGAAAACGAAGCGATCGAACTCCTGGCCGAGGAGGCGGGGTCCCTCGAGCACGTCGCCCGGGTGACCGAACGAGCGATGCGCGGCGAGCTGGACTTCGCCGCGAGCCTGCGCGAGCGCGTCGCAACCCTCGCTGGTCTCAGCGCATCGGTGTTCGACGTCGTTCGCGACCGCATCACCGTGACGCGCGGTGCGACCGAACTGATCGCGGGCCTGCAGCGTGCCGGGTCGCGTGTCGGAGTGGTTTCTGGCGGCTTTCACGAGTTGCTTGACCCGCTCGGCAGCCGGCTTGGTCTCGATCACTGGCGGGCGAACCGCCTCGAAGTGGTCGAAGGACGCCTCACCGGTAACGTCACCGGACCCATCATCGACGCGCGTGCCAAGGCGGACACCCTCGCCGAGTGGGCGGCAGCAGACGGCATCCCGATGCACCGCACGGTCGCCGTCGGAGACGGTGCCAACGATCTGTTGATGATGCACGCCGCCGGCCTCAGCGTCGCATTCAACGCGAAGCCGGCGGTGCGCGAGCGGGCGGACGTCACGGCGGCCAGGATCGACCTCAGCGACGTGCTGCCCCTCCTGGGGCTCCGCGGCTGACGTTACCGCTGGAGCTTGGGCTGGAGTGCTCCGCTAGTGCCCCATCCCCAGTCCCCCGTCAACCGGGATGACGGCACCCGAGATGTAGCCCGCGTCGTCGCTCGCGATCCACGCCACTGCCTTTGCGACCTCAGCGGGCGTTGCGAAACGGCCGGCGGGAATGCTCTTCTTGTACTCTGCCTGCGTCGCCTCGGGAAGTTCAGCGGTCATATCGGTCTCGATGAAGCCGGGGGCGACCACGTTGGCGGTGATGCCGCGTGCACCGAGCTCACGGGTGATCGACCGCGCCATTCCGACGAGGCCAGCCTTCGATGCCGAGTAGTTGACCTGCCCGGGTCCGCCGTAGAGCCCGACGACGCTGGAGATCAGCACCACCCGGCCAAAGCGGGCCTTGAGCATGCCCTTTGACGCGCGCTTGACGACACGGAACGCTCCGCCGAGGTTGGTGTTCACCACGCTGTCGAAGTCATCCTCGGTCATGCGCATGAGCAGGGTGTCTTTGGTGATGCCCGCGTTTGCGACGACGACCTCAACCGGACCAAGTTCGCGCTCAACCTCGCTGAATGCGAGGTCAATGGATGCCGCGTCGGTCACGTCAGCGCGCACGGTGAGGCTGCCTTCCGGACCCTGGCCCGACCGTGCTGTCACGGCGACCCGGTGGCCCTGCGCAAGGAATTCCTCGGCGATCGCGAATCCGATTCCGCGGTTGCCGCCTGTGATCAGTACCGTGCGTGGGGTTGAGGATGTCTGTACCAAGAAAGGACCTTCCGGAGGGGGCGCTGGGAGTGGCGTGGGAGAGGGTTCGACCGCACCGCTATCCAGCTTATGGGGTGACAAAGAAGCGTAGTCTTGACGGTGATGAAACAGCCATCCATCACGTCACTCCCGCCGTCGCCCGAAGAGGAGCAACGAGCGCGGATGATCAAGTACACGCTTGCCATGAGCATCCGTGTGGTTTGTCTTGTCCTGATGCTGTTCGTGCATGGCTGGTGGCTGGCCGTGTGTGTCGCCGGTGCGATCATCCTGCCGTATGTCGCCGTCGTCCTCGCGAACGTCGGCTCGAGGTACACCATCGCCCAGGTCGAGCGGCCGGGCGCGATTGTTCCGATGCCCCAGCCGGCGCCCCGTCCTCGGGAGGACGCTCCACAGTCGAGCGAGGATGAGCCCGGCTCCGACCAGAACACGAGGAGCGCATGATCGGCCTGTTCTCCGAACCCGAACGGCTGGCCTGTTCGCGCGCGGGCTGCTCCTCGACAGCTGGATGGCGCATCGAATGGCGCAACCCGAAAATACACACGCCGGACCGAGTCAAGGTGTGGCTGGCGTGTGACGAACATCGGGATTACCTCGAGAACTTTCTTGCATCGCGGGACTTCCCGGTGAAGGCGATAGAACTGAGTCCGGAGGACGCACTGTGAAGAACTGGCGATTCGTGATGAGCGGCCGGTGGTTCGGCTACCTCGCCGTTGCGATGGTCTTCGCCCTGGTCTGTGTGCTGCTCGCAAACTGGCAGTTGACCCGCGTCGACGAAAAGAAGCATGAGATTTCGCTCGTCGAGACCAACTACACCAGCTCGCCGGTTCCCCTCTCCGATGCGTTGCCCACCCGCTCGTCCTTCGACGAGGGCGACAAATGGATTCCGGTCGTTATGGCGGGCACCTACCTCGCCGACGAGGAAATTCTGGTTCGCAACCGTCCTCGCAGCGGCCAGCCGGGATTCGAGCAGCTCGTGCCCCTTCAGCTCGCCGACGGGTCCGTTTTCATTGTCGACCGTGGCTGGCTGCCGACGGGCAACGCCCAGGATCTTCCCGATGTAATTCCGGCTCCCCCGACCGGTGAGGTGACCGTGGTTGCACGCCTCAAAGCCGGCGAGCCGACTCTTCCCGGTCGGAGCGCCGCTGACGGACAGATCGCAACGGTCCATCTTCCCGATCTGCAGGAGCGGCTCGACCTGCCGCTGTACACCGGCGCATATGGGCTCCTCGATGAGGAAAGCCCCGCACCGGCAGACGCGCGTCCCCTGCCAGCGCTCAAACCGGAACTCGATGAGGGAATCCATCTCTCATACGCGTTCCAGTGGGTCATCTTCGGACTGCTGGGCTTCGCATTCCTCGCCTACGCGGTAAGGCAGGAGTATCGCCACCTCAACGCAGACGATCCCGAGGAACAGCAGCGCGCTGCTGCGCGTGAGCGTAAGCGCCGGGCGAAGCGATCCGACTCGGACGTCGAAGACGAACTACTCGAGCAGGGTGAGCCGGAAACCGTTCGTTAACGCCGAAGGCAGCTGGTGCCGTGAGGCGCCAGCTGCCTTCGTCGTTAATCGGGTTACGCGAGTTCGATGAGCTCGAGGTAGTCCTTGTTCCAGTGGTCTTCGACACCATCGGGCAGGATCAGGACGCGCTCGGGGTTGAGCGCCTGAACGGCTCCCTCGTCGTGGCTGACCAGAACGACGGCACCGGTGAAGTGTGCGAGTGCATCGAGAATCTCAGCACGGCTCGCGGGGTCCAGGTTGTTGGTGGGCTCATCGAGGAGGAGCACGTTGGCCCCTGAGACCACGATCATGGCAAGAGCGAGTCGGGTCTTCTCTCCTCCGGAGAGAACGCCCGCGGGCTTGTGCGAGTCGTCACCGGTGAACAGGAATGAGCCGAGGACCTTGCGGGCCTCCGTCTCGGTGGTGTTCGGTGGACTCGACACCATGTTCTCGAGAACGCTGCGCTTGACGTCGAGTGTCTCGTGCTCCTGGGCGAAGTAGCCGATCCGAAGGCCATGGCCCGGTTCGACCTGCCCGGTGTCGGGCTTATCCACTCCGGCGAGAATACGCAGGAGCGTGGTCTTTCCGGCACCGTTGAGACCGAGAACAACGACCTTTGAGCCTCGGTCGATGGCGAGGTCGACGGCGGTGAAGATCTCGAGCGAGCCGTAGCTCCGCGAAAGGTTGGATGCCATGAGTGGCGTCCGCCCGCACGGAGCGGGATCGGGGAAGCGCAGCTTGGCGACGCGCTCGACCGACCGGACTTCCTCGAGTCCTGACAGCATCTTCTCAGCGCGCGCGACCATCTGGTGGGCGGCAGCAGCCTTGGACGCCTTTGCCCCGAACCGGGCAGCCTGGAGCTGCAACGTCGATGCCTTCTTCTCGACGTTAACGCGTTCCTTCTTGCGACGCTCCTCGTCGGATGCCCGCTGGCGCTGGTAATTCTTCCAGTTCATGTTGTAAACGTCGATGACCTGACGGTTGCCGTCGAGGTAGAACACCTTGTTGACGGTCTCGCCGACGAGCTCGACATCGTGGGTGATGACGATGAAGCCACCGGAGTAGGTCTTGAGGAACTCCCGCAGCCAGACGACGGAATCGGCGTCGAGGTGGTTAGTCGGCTCATCGAGGATCATCGTCTTCGCGTCGGAGAAGAGGATACGTGCCAGTTCGATGCGTCGGCGCTGTCCGCCCGAAAGAGTGCGCAGCGGCTGGTCGAGGATCCGGTCAGGCAGGTTGAGGTTGCTCGCAATCGATGCGGCCTCCGCTTCGGCCGCGTAGCCGCCGAGCATTTGGAACCGCTCTTCGAGGTTGCCGTAGCTCTTCATCGCTGCTGCGCTTGTCGCCGCATCCGTCGACGCCATTCCCATGGTGGCTTCCTGCATGCCGAGGACAAGGCTGCCGAGTCCACGAGCGTTGAGAATCCGGGTTCGTGCCAGTTCATCCGGGTCACCGCTGCGGGGGTCCTGAGGCAGGTAGCCGAGTTCGCCTGAGCGCTCGACCTTTCCCTTCGATGGAAGCAGTTCGCCGGCGAGAACCTTGGTGAGGGTTGTCTTGCCCGCACCGTTTCGGCCGACGAGGCCGATCTTGTCTCCGGCCGCGACTCGAAAGTTGACGTCCTCCATGAGGACTCGTGCCCCGACGCGAATTTCGAGATCGTGCACAGTGAGCAAAGCGTAAGTCCGTTTCAAGCTGGCGCGCCAAAGAGGCGCGAAGTAGTGGGGGTCAGCCCTTTAGTCTACGTTGTCGAGTCTGGGTAACTCACCAGAGCGCAGCGCTGGTCACCAGGCCGGAAGAGCTGGCGAGCTACCGTGACCGCTCATCGGCACTGATCCGCGCAATCCTGGTGACGGCATCCGTCAGGACGTCAGGTGAACAGGCGAGGTTCATCCGGGCGTAGCCGCGTCCAGGTTCGCCGAACTCAGGGCCGGAACTCAGGGCCACCCGTGCCTCACGCAGGATGCGCTCCGCCGGGTCATCGCCCCATCCCATCTCCCGGAAGTCGAGCCAGGCGAGGTAACTGGCCTGCGGCCTGACCCATTTGACCCTTGGCAGGTGTTCAGCGAGCAGAACATCGAGCAGGTCGAAGTTGCGTGCGAGCGATGCGAGCACACCGTCGAGCCACTGCTCCCCCTCGGTATACGCGGCGACGCTCGCGATCACCCCGAGTTGCCCGGTCCGCCAGGAGACCTCGAGCGGAAGCGATTCGAGGACCGCCGCCGATGCCTCGTGCTGAGCGACGATGACGGCGCACTTGAGGCCGGCGATATTCCACGCCTTGCTGGCCGAATGCACCGCGAACCCGGTAGCTCGTGCCTCGGGCGACACACTGAGGTACGGGGTGAAGGTCGCGCTCGGCTGGGTCAGTGGAGCGTGAATCTCATCGCTGACGACGGTGACCGAATACCGCGCAGCGAGCCGGGCGACGGCTTCGAGCTCCGTCCGCTCGTGCACGAGGCCAAGCGGGTTGTGCGGATTGCAGAGCAGGAAGGCTCGGGCGCCGTCGGCGAAAGCGGCCTCGATCGCGTCGAGGTCAAGGCGGTGCCCGCGGCTGTCTGCCGCGGTTCGCGTGAGTGGTACACGAACGACGGATGCTCCCGCCTCAGTGACCAGTTCGTAGAACGGTGCGTAGACGGGGTCGGTAACGACAACCGAGTCACCTGGCCCGGTAACCCGGCGAAGGACTTCGACGATCCCCATCGAGACATCGGCGGTCGAGAGCAGGGACGCGTCCTCGAGTTCCCAGGACCAGCGATGGCTCGCGAAAGCCCGGAAGGCACCGAAGACCGGATTCGATGACGACACGTACCCGGTGTCGCTCCTGTCGATGGCGGCGTGGAGCGCTGATCGGATCGGCTCGGCGAGGGGGAAGTCCATCTCCGCAACAAACATCGGGAGAACGTCTGCCGGGTACTCGGTCCACTTCTCGCTGGTGCGGGTACGCAGAAGGGCGAGCGGATCAGCCTGAACGGGTTCCATGGTTTGAGGGTAGCGAGGTGAGGAGGCGAGAGACAGAGCGACTCCCCCACACGCAGGAATGCCCCCTTCCGAAGAAGAGGGCATTCCTGTCGAGCGGTGTCGGGTCAGATACTGAAGCCGAGCGCGCGCATCATGTCGCGACCGTCGTCGGTGATCTTGTCAGGCCCCCACGGCGGCATCCAGGCCCAGTTGATCCGGAATGCGTCGGCGACGCCGTCAAGCGCCTGGCCCGTCTGCTCTTCGAGCACATCGGTGAGCGGGCAGCCGGCGCTCGTGAGCGTCATGTGGATGACGAGAGCGTCGTTCTCGTCATCCCAGCCGAGGTCGTAGATGAGCCCAAGGTCGACGACATTGATCCCGAGTTCGGGGTCCATGACCTCCTTGAGCGCCTCTTCGACCTCGTCGAACTTCTGTGGGCTGAGAGTTGTAACCATGTCGAAACTCTAGACCGTTGCTTCGTCGGTGAGGAAGCGGTCGTATCCTTCGTTCTCGAGACGGTCCGCGAGCTCGGGTCCGCCCTGCTCCGCGATCCGGCCGTTGACGAAGACGTGAACGAAGTCGGGGCGGATGTAGCGCAGGATCCGGGTGTAGTGCGTGATCAGGAGCACACCGAGGTTGGTGTTTTCCTTCGCACGGTTGACGCCCTCGGAGACGATCTTGAGCGCGTCGACGTCGAGTCCGGAGTCGGTCTCGTCGAGAACGGCGAACGTCGGCTTGAGCAGCTCGAGCTGGAGGATCTCGTGGCGCTTCTTCTCTCCACCGGAGAAGCCCTCGTTGACGTTGCGCTCGGCGAAGGTCGAGTCCATGCGGAGGTTCTTCATGGAGCTCTTGACGTCCTTGATCCAGTGACGGATGGGCGGAGCCTCACCATCGATGGCGGTCTTCGCCGTGCGGAGGAAGTTCGTCACTGTGACGCCGGGGATCTCAACCGGGTACTGCATCGCGAGGAAGAGTCCGGCGCGGGCGCGCTCGTCGACGCTCATCGCGAGGACGTCCTGGCCGTCCAGGGTGATCGAACCGGAGTCGACGATGTACTTCGGGTGACCGGCGATCGTGTATGCGAGGGTCGACTTGCCCGAACCGTTCGGGCCCATGATCGCGTGGGTCTCGCCCTTGTTGATGGTGAGGTCGACGCCACGCAGAATCGGCTTGGTGCCCTGGTCGGTCTCGACGCTGACGTGCAGGTCGCGGATTTCAAGTACAGCCATTGCTAGATCTCTTTCGTTACGGTCGGGTCAATGAAAATGTTGCCGTCGGCCAGCTCAACGGAGAAGACCGGGACGGGTTCGTACGCGGGCAGCGTGAGTGGCTTGCCCGTGAGGAGGGAAAACTGGGATCCGTGCGCCCAGCACTCGAGGGTTTCACCCTCGACGAAGCCTTCGCTCAGCGAGATGTCACCGTGCGTGCAGGTGTCACCGATCGCGTGAACGTCGCCGGCCGAGTCAAGGACGAGCGCAATGGCGGTGCCGTCGACAACCACCCGTTTCGCCTCGTTCAGTGTCAGGTCAGCGAGGGCACATACCTGGGTTCGTGCCACGTTCAGCTGCCTTCTGTCGACAACCGGGTGCGGGTGAGTTCCTGCTCAATGGCATCCTGCAGCTGGTCCTGAAGCTCGGCGTCGCCGATCTGCTGCACGATGTCGGTGAGGAAGCCGCGAACGACGAGTCGACGTGCTTCTTCTTCACGGATGCCGCGTGCCTGCAGGTAGAACAGCTGCTCGTCATCGAAGCGGCCGGTTGCACTAGCGTGCCCGGCGCCGGCGATGTCGCCGGTTTCGATCTCGAGGTTCGGAATCGAGTCAGCTCGCGTTCCGTCGGTGAGGACGAGGTTGCGGTTCTGCTCGTAGCTGTCTGTACCTGTCGCGCTCTGTCGGATGAGCACGTCGCCGATCCACACGGTCCTCGCGCCGGTTCCCTGGAGAGCACCCTTGTAGTTCACTCGGCTGCGCGTCTGGGGTGCGTCGTGGTCGACGTACACCTGCTGTTCGAAGTGCTGGCCAGCGTCGGCGAAGTACAGTCCGAGTGCGTCGACGTCTGCGCCGGTACCGACGAGGTGCGTGGACGGGTTGATCCGGACGATGCTTCCACCGAGCGTCACGACGACGTGCTTGATCTTCGCGTCGCGACCGACCGTGGTGAAGTGCGACGCGAGGTGAACGGCGTCGTCGTTCCACTGCTGGACAGTGACGACGGTGAGGTTCGCAGCGTCGCCGACGATGATCTCGACGTTCTCGGTCAGCCTCGCTTCACCCGTGTTGTGCAGGATGATGAGGCCGTTGCTGAGGGGCTTCGCTTCGATGACGATGTGTGCTGCCCGCGGCGCGGAACCGAGCGCGCCGCGCTCGACCCGGACAGTCTTGGCCTCCTCGCCCGTAACGGTGATCGCGAGGATCTTCTCGGTTTGGGTCCAGGCGTTGGCGGATGCCCTGTCTTCCGGTGCTCCGGCCGTACCGATGCGAGCGTCGGTCCGGTCGACCCACTCGACGGCGATGCCGTCGACGTCGGACGCCGTAACGTCGTAGCCGCTCCCGTCGAGCTCACCGTCGATGAGGTCGCCGATACGGTCGACCGGGGTGAGCTTCCACGCGGCTTCCCGACCGGTGACGGCGGGGAAGTCGGTGACGAGCGTTGAGGTGAAGCGCTCCGAACGGGTCTGGATGGGAACAAGTCCCCATCCGCCGTCCGTGTGCTTCTTGTAACCAAGGGCCCCGGTGTTCTCGAGCTTGGTCGTCGTTGAATCTGGCGCAGAGATCGTCATTTAGCCGACTGATCCTTCCATGCCCATTTCAATGAGCTTGTTGAGTTCGAGAGCGTATTCCATCGGGAGTTCGCGAGCGATCGGCTCGATGAAGCCACGGACGATCATCGCCATCGCCTCGTCTTCCGGCATGCCGCGGCTCATCAGGTAGAAGAGCTGCTCCTCGCTCACCTTCGAGACAGTCGCCTCATGGCCGAGCTGGACATCGTCAACACGGATGTCGATGGCCGGGTAGGTGTCGCTTCGCGAGATGGTGTCGACCAGAAGGGCGTCACAGCGCACGGTGTTCGCGGAGTGGTGGGCGTTTGCGTCGACCCGGACCTCTCCCCGGTATCCGGCGCGTCCGCCGCCACGTGCAATCGACTTCGAGACGATCGACGACTGCGTGTGCGGAGCCATGTGGATCATCTTCGCGCCGGCATCCTGGTGCTGGCCGGGGCCCGCGAATGCGACGGAGAGAGTCTCGCCCTTGGCGTGCTCGCCCATCAGGTAGATCGACGGGTACTTCATGGTGACCTTGGAGCCGATGTTCCCATCGATCCACTCCATGGTTGCACCCTCAGCGGCCGTTGCACGCTTGGTGACGAGGTTGTACACGTTGTTCGACCAGTTCTGGATCGTCGTGTAGCGAACGCGAGCGTTCTTCTTCACGATGATTTCGACGACGGCCGAGTGCAGCGAGTCCGACTTGTAGATCGGTGCCGTGCAGCCCTCGATGTAGTGAACGTAGCTGCCCTCGTCTGCGATGATGAGCGTCCGTTCGAACTGGCCCATGTTCTCCGTGTTGATACGGAAGTACGCCTGAAGCGGGATCTCGACGTGCACGCCCGGCGGCACGTAGACGAACGAGCCCCCCGACCAGACAGCCGTGTTGAGGGCGGCGGACTTGTTGTCGCCCGCCGGGATCACCGGTCCGAAGTACTCCTCGAAGAACTCAGGGTGCTCTTTGAGCGCGGTGTCGGTGTCCATGAAGATGACGCCCTGACGCTCCAGGTCTTCGTTGATCTGGTGGTAGACGACCTCCGACTCGTACTGGGCCGCGACACCGGAAACGAGGCGCTGACGCTCTGCTTCCGGGATGCCGAGCTTTTCGTACGTGTTCTTGATGTCATCCGGAAGGTCGTCCCAGGTCTGTGCCTGCTTCTCGGTCGACCGCACGAAGTATTTGATGTTGTCGAAATCGATCTCGGAGAGATCTGCTCCCCACATCGGCATCGGCTTGCGCTCGAACAGCGCGAGTGCCTTCTGGCGACGCGCAAGCATCCATTCGGGCTCCGCCTTGAGGGCTGAGATGTCTGCGACAACTTCGGGTGAGATTCCGCGGCGCGCAGAAGCGCCCGCTGCATCTGAGTCAGACCATCCGAATTCGTATTGTCCGAGGCTCTCGAGCTCGGGCCGGTCTATCAGCACATCTGACATGTCAACCTCTTTCCTTACAGCTTGCGTAACAGTCTCTCTGCACCGTGCATTCCCGCGCATGCCTCACCCGCGGCGATATTTGATCGCCGTTCTTCGCGAGAGTGTGTGCGGGTTGCCAAAATGCATACCTACAATGTTCAAGGACCAAGCTGCGCTGCCTCACGTCCGATCGGCCAGGTGCCGAGACGTATTGCCTGAACCCCACAATTCTACAGGGAGGCGGGGTAAATTGCAGTAAACGGGCTGGCAGTCACAGCAACAACTCAACAACATCGATAAGTATTCAGGCCGATGACGCCACGGTTCCCTAGGGAGTCGTCGTGCGAATCGGCCCGCACCAGCAAGAGGAACTCTCACAGTGAACGCGATCACACAGCAAGCACAGCGATTCTGGAACTGGCTTCCAACGGGGGTCGATCGTCGCGTGCGCGTCATCGCGTGGCTCAACCTCGCCGCCCAGACCGCTCTTGTCGGCACTGGAGGCGCCGTTCGGCTGACCGGTTCAGGCCTCGGCTGCCCGACCTGGCCGCGCTGTACCGCTGAGTCGTTCATCAGCACACCCGAGATGGGAATTCACGGTGTCATCGAGTTTGGCAACCGAACACTGTTCTTCGTTTTGCAGCTCATCGCCCTGACCGCGCTCTTCTTCGTGCTCAAGTACCGTCACCAGCGGCGTGACCTCTTCGTGCTGACGATCATTCCTGCCTGCAGCGTTCTCTTCCAGGCGGTTATCGGTGGCATCACCGTGCTCAGCGGCCTGAACCCCTACGTTGTCGGCCTTCACTTCGTGCTCAGCGTCGTACTCGTCGTCTTCGCCTCCGTGCTCGTGTACCGGGTCTATTACGGCAACGGAGAGCGAACCCTCGCTGTCCCCCGCTGGTTCGCGATCACCACACATGTCACAACGTTCTTCGTCGCTGTGACTGTGATCATCGGCATCCTGACCACCGGCTCTGGTCCACACGCCGGTGACTCAGGCGCAGCCCGAAACGGCCTGAACTCCGAGTTCCTCCAGCACCTGCACGCCTGGCCGGCCTACGTCACCTTCGGCCTGACCCTTCTTCTCGTCGCGGCGGCATTCTCGCTCCGCCTTGAATCGGTACGTCGCATGCTGTTGCTTCTGCTTGCGGTTGAGCTCGTCCAGATCGCTGTCGGGCTCGCACAGGCGCGCATGGGACTGCCCGAGATCCTCGTTGGAATCCACATGGTCCTCGCGTGTGTGCTTGCCGCCGCGATGACCGTTACAGTGCTCAGCCTCAAGACAACGGCGCCGGCCAGGGTCGAAGCGGAACCGGTCGAAGCGGTCCACGCCTCGTAACCGCCGCTGCGCGCAAAGCCCGTGTCTGCCCTGTGTGGTCACGGGCTTTTCTCTGCGCGCGGGCAGATGGGCAGGAACCTGGTCGACTGGTGCGGTCGCCGAAACAGAACTGGCGCGTCAGCGGCGGGCGTGGCTCTGGGCGTGATGCGCGGAGGCAGAGCCGCGGCGGATACGCGCGGTACGGAGAACGCAGCCTCGCGACGCATCGACGCATCGACGCGTCGCTGCGTCCAGTTCACACGGGCGATGCGAGCTCGTTCGGAGTGCGGCCCCAGGCCGGATGCCTCGGATCGTCCCGAGCGCGGCGAAGAGCCGCTCTAGAACGGAATCAGCGGGTCGATTCGAGCGCGGCGAACAGCAGCTCTAGAACGGAAGCAGCGGGTCGATCCCGACCGCGAGGAAGAGCAGCGTGAGGTAGCTGATCGAACCGTGGAACACGCGCATCGGCGAGACGTGCTCGTGACGGATCGCGAGGTTGTTCAGGCGGTGGGTTCCGTAGATGAACCAGCCGCCGGATGCAGCGGCGACAACGGTGTAGAGCACACCCATCGATGCGACAGGAACCAGGAGAAGCGAGCACGCGACAGTGGCCCACGCGTAGAGAATGACCTGGAGGCCAACCTGGGCGCGACCGCGCACAACG